>NZ_JAFEVQ010000020.1:0-75544 GCF_020882855.1 Curtobacterium sp. GD1
TTCTCACGCTGACCCCGGCCCCGGTCCCGCGCGGGGTCCGCGGTCAGCGTGAGAACACGTCGTCCAACGTGTACGTCCCGAGCCGACGCTGCCGGACGAGCGCGCCCAGCCGGGGGAGCGCGTCGATCGTCCCCGGGAAGTTCGCGTGCCCGATCACGATCCGGCCCGGCGTGAACCACTGGTCCGCGAACCCGACGATCTGCCCGGCACCGATGTCTCCGGAGTCCGCGAGCGTGCCGTACCAGAGCAACGGCGTGGTGTAGCCGACCCGAGCGGCCACCGCGTCGACCCGGGCGTCGTGGTACCCGAACGGCGGCCGGAAGTACGGGCGCGCGTCGACGCCGAACGTGCGCTCGATGAACTCGTGGTTGCGCGTCAGCTCGTCCTCGATGGCCTGGTCGCCGAGCTTCGTCAGCGCCGGGTGGTCCCAGGTGTGGTTGCCCATCTGCACCTGCCCCGACTCGACGAGGGGCCGGAGCACGTCGGCGTGCTCCGTCCAGGAGGGCCGCGCCCCGTTCACGAAGAACGTCAACCGAGTGCCGGTCGCGGCGGCGAAGCGGGCGTAGGCACCGACGACGTCGGAGGACGCTCCGTCGTCGACGGTCCACGCGATCCCGGGCGTCCCCGCCGGTAGTCCGGTCACGGTGCCCGCCGGGAGCGGCGTCCTCGAGATCGTCGGCTGCACCCACGTCGGTGTCGGCGTCGGAGTGGGCGTCGGCGTCGGGGAACGCGTCGGGGTCGGTGGGTGCGTCGCGACGGCCTCCCGTCGTGGTCCGGTCGGCGAGCAGGCGGAGAGCGCCCCGGCGGCGAGCAGGGCGCCCGCTCCGGCGAGCAGGGAGCGGCGGGTGGTGCGGTGGTCCATCGGCACCAGCTTCGGTCGACCGGCCGGTCGGGCGCATCGGCTGGCGGGACGATCCGGTTGGCCGGTCGGCCACCTGGCGCGGGCACGGGACTGCGCACGGCGACGACGAGTGCGCACGGTGCACGGCGCGCAGACGTCGTTCCGATGCGCACCTCCGGCAGGCGGCTGACGCGGGACCCGGGGGCGCCGCGGGCGGGCCAGGAGGCGCGGGTCGCGTCCGCCACGGAACGCGCTGACCGGACGGGGCTGGGAACGCACCACGGGGCGGGCGGGTACCGACGTGGGGAGACGAGCCGCGCCTCCTGGCCGGCCCGAAGCGACCACGAGAGGAACGCGACGTGCGCGCACTGACCTGGCAGGGCACCGAGAAGGTGTCCGTCGAGACCGTCCCCGACCCGACCATCCAGGAGCCGACCGACGCGATCGTGCGGATCACCTCGACCGCGATCTGCGGCTCCGACCTGCACCTCTACCGGGTGCTGGGCGCCTACATCGACAAGGGCGACGTCCTCGGCCACGAGCCGATGGGCATCGTCGAGGAGGTCGGCTCCGCCGTCACCAACCTCAAGGTGGGCGACCGTGTCGTCGTCCCGTTCAACATCTCCTGCGGCCACTGCTGGATGTGCCGCAACGGCCTGCAGTCGCAGTGCGAGACCACCCAGACCACCGAGTACGGGACGGGCGCCTCGCTGTTCGGCTACACGAAGATGTACGGCCAGGTCCCCGGCGGACAGGCCGAGTACCTCCGCGTGCCGCACGCCGACTACGGACCCATCGTCATCCCGGACGACGGCACGCCCGACGACCGCTGGCTGTTCCTCAGCGACATCCTGCCGACCGCCTGGCAGGCCGTCCAGTACGCCGACGTGCCCGAGGGTGGGACGCTCGCGGTGCTCGGCCTCGGTCCGGTCGGACAGTTCGCCGCCCGCATCGGCGCGCACCTCGGCTACCGGGTGCTCGCCGTCGACCCCGAGCAGGTCCGCCGCGACCTGGGGGCGAAGCACGGTGCCGAGGTGTTCGACCTGACGAAGGACGTCGTGCCGCAGCTCATCGACCTGACCGACGGTCGCGGTCCCGACGGTGTCGTCGACGCGGTCGGCATGGAGGCGCACGGCAACCCGGTCGCCGGGTTCGCGCAGCGCGCCGCCGGACTCCTGCCCGACGCGATCGCGCAGAAGGCCATCGAGGTCGCCGGTGTCGACCGGCTCGCCGCCGTGCACGCGGCGATCGACCTGGTCCGCCGTGGCGGCACGGTCTCGTTGAGCGGTGTCTACGGCGGTCGAGCGGACCCGATGCCGATGTTCACGCTGTTCGACAAGCAGATCACCGTCCGCGAGGGGCAGTGCAACGTGAAGCGCTGGATCGACGACATCATGCCGCTCGTGCAGGACCCGTCGGACCCGCTCGGCACGCTCGACCTGACGACCCACCGGGTCTCGCTCGAGGACGCCCCGCACATGTACGAGGTGTTCCAGAAGAAGGAGGACGGCTGCGTGAAGGTCGTGCTCGACCCCGCACTGGCCGCCGCCTGATGCGGATCGTCGTCGTCGGCGCGACCGGCAACCTGGGGACCGCCGTGCTGCGTCGGCTGGCAGCGGTCCGTGCCGAGGGCACCTCCGTCGAGGTCGTCGGGGTCGCCCGGCGGCTGCCGGACCTCCGTGCCGAGCCGTACGGGACGGCCGTCTGGCACGCCGTCGACATCGGCGCCCCGGACGCGGTCGACCAGTTGGCCGCCGTCTTCCGGAGTGCCGACGCGGTGGTCCACCTCGGCTGGGCCCTGCAACCGACGCACGACATCCCGGCGCAGTACCGGACGAACGTGACCGGGACCGCCAACGTCCTCGAGGCCGTGGCGCGCGTCGGCGTCCCCCAGGTCGTCGTCGCCTCGTCCGTTGGCGCGTACCGCGGGGTCGACGTGGACGGCAAGCGGACGCCCGTCGACGAGGAGTTCCCCGTCACCGGCATCCCGACCGCCACGTACTCGATCCACAAGGCCGAGAACGAGGCGGCGATGGACGCCTTCGCCGCTCGCCACCCGGACGTCGTCGTGACCCGGCTCCGCCCCGGACTGGTCTTCCAGCGCAGCGCCGCCGCCGAGCTCCGCGGACTGTTCCTCGGACGTCTCGTGCCGATGTCGATCGTCCGGTGGATCCGCTGGGCGGTCCTGCCGTTGCCGCTGCCGTTCGTGTTCCAGGCCGTGCACGCCGACGACGTCGCCGATGCCTTCTGGCGCGCGATCGACCGACGTGCCGGCGGGGCGTTCAACATCGCTGCCACCCCCGTGCTCAACCCGCCGAGGATGGCGCGGGCGTTCGGGATGCTCGGGGCGATCCGAGCGCCGATGTGGCTGATCCGCGGGCTCGTCACGCTCACGTGGCGGCTGCGGTTGCAGCCGACGGACGCCGGGTGGGTGGACATCGCGGCCCAGGTGCCGATCATGCGGACCGACCGGGCGCGGTCGGTGCTCGGGTGGGAGGCGCGGCACACCTCCGAGGAGGCCTTGCGCGAGCTCGTGGCCGGGTTCGCGGACGGGGCGCGGGTGCCGGGGTCGGGGCCGTTGAGCGGGTGAGGGTGGCCCCTTCGCGGGGCAGCGCCCGGGCCGGGGAAGCGCTACGGTCGGATCGTTCCGACGAAGGGGGACGGCGTGTTCGGGGATCTGTACAGCGACGGCAGCGGCGGGTTCGGGGGTTTCGGCGGGCTCGGCGACTTCGGCGCGTTCGGGGTCCTGTTCGGCGTGGGCTCGGCCGTGATCGGTCTCGGGTTCGTCGCGATCGTGGTGACGATCGTCCTCCGCAGCGCCCGGATGGCGAAGCGGGGCCAGAACCCGTTCACCATGGAGGAGGACCTGGCGTACCAGGCCATGCAGAGCCGGACGCTCGCGCCCGAGAAGTCGCTCGAGCAGCGGCTCGCCGAGCTCGACGACCTGCGCGCCCGCGGCGTCATCTCCGACGAGGAGCACCGCACCGCCCGCACCGAGGCCCTCCGCGGCTAGCCTGGGCGGGTGCTGCAGCCCATCGACCTGCTCGGGGAGTGGACCCTGCGCCGCACGGTCCACGACCGGCGGGCCGGGGTCGACGGCCTCGTGACCGGGACGACCACGCTGACGCGCGCGGCCCCGGACGAGGTCCGCTGGGACGAGACCGGCACGATGGCCTTCGACGGGCGGACCGTCCCCGTGGCACGGACGCTCCGGGTGCGCCGGGGCCCGGACGACCGCTGGACCGTGCACTTCGCCGACGGCCGGGTGTTCCACGACTGGGTCTGGGGATCAGCGGTGTCGCACGCGTGCGCGCCCGACGACTACTCCGGGGTGCTCGCCGGGGACGCCGAACGGTGGACGGTCCGGTGGGAGGCACACGGTCCCGCGAAGGACTACGTCCTCGACAGCACGCTGCGACGTCGGTCCCACGCGGCAGACTGAGCGCATGCCCCGCAGCTCCGGTACCGACGCACCGCGCATCACCCTGACCGAACCGACGGACCTCGACGACTGGACGCCCGGTCCCGGCGACGTCCTCACGGGCGACCGGATCGAGGGGAAGCGCATCGACGTGTTCGACCTCGCGGGGGAGCGGCTGCCGGACCTCGAGATCGAGGAGTCGGTGATCGGCACCCTCCGGGTCGACGGCGCCGACCTCCGGGGACTGCGGGTGCGTGACTCGGTCGTCGAGACGCTCGACGCGCCGGTGCTCCGGGCGTCGAGCAGCTCCTGGCGCGAGGTCCGGATCGCCGGCGGCCGCATCGGTTCCGCCGAGCTGTACGACGCGGGGCTGAACGGCGTCGAGTTCGTCGGGATGAAGCTCGGGTTCGTGAACCTCCGCGGCTCGACGCTCACCGACGTGGTGTTCCGCGACTGCGTCGTCGACGAGCTGGACATCGCCGATGCCCGACTGCTGCGGGTGTCGTTCGAGGGGACGAGGATCCGCGCGGCCGAGGGCTCGAACACGCGGATCGAGCACGTCGACCTCCGCGCCGCCGACCTCGACCGGGTGGAGCGGCTCGAGGGGTTCCGCGGCGCGACGATCGCCGCCGACCAGCTGTACACGCTCGCGCCGCTCCTCGCGGCCCAGGCGGGCTACCGCGTCGACTGACCCGCCAGCGCGGACGCGGTCGCCAGCGCGCGCGCCAGGTCGGCCTGCACGAGGTCGCCGTGCACCGCCGCGCCCGCCTGCGTCCCGGCCGCCGCCGACGCGATGACGGTCGCCATCGGCGCCGCCACGTTCCCGGCCGCGTACACGCCCCGCACGCTCGTCTGTCCGGCGGCGTCCACCGTCAGGGCACTCGCGTACCGGTGGTCTCCCATGAGCTGATCGGTGGCCTCGAGCCCGAGTCCCTCGAGGAACCCGATGCGCGCCTCCGCCGTGCTCGCGGCGGCCAGGGCGTCGAGCGCCACGAACTCGCCGGACACCAGCGAGACGCCGGTGAGCCGATCACCGTCGGACACCACGTCGCGCACCGGTCCCGTCACGACCCGGACACCGCGGGCGGCAAAACCGGCCAGGGTGGTGTCGTCGACGAGCGCCGGGTCCGTGACGAAGGCCGTCACGTCCTCGCTCAGCGCGCGGAACATGAGCACCTGGTGCGCGCCGATCGGCGACGTCACGAGCACGCCGATGCGCTGGTCGCGGATCTCCCACCCGTGGCAGAACGGGCAGTGCACCACACCGCGCCCCCACTGCTCGGCGAGGCCCGGGACCTCCGGCAGGACGTCCACGGCGCCGGAGGCGACGACCAGCCTGCGGGTCGCGAGGATCGCGCCCGACTCCAGCGTGACCGAGAAGCCGACCGGGTCGACACCGTCACCGTCCGTGGCGGACGCGGCCACGATCCTCCCGGTCGTCACCTCGACGCCGTAGGCGGCCACCTCGTCGCGGCCGACCGAGCCGAGCTCCGCTGGCGAGGCGCCCTCGCGCCCCAGGTAGTTGTGGACCCCCTCGGCGCGGGCGTTCCGCGGCTCGCCGGAGTCGACGACGAGCACGGACCGTCGCGACCGGCCGAGGACGAGTGCTGCTGACAGGCCGGCGGCTGCTCCGCCGACCACGATGACGTCGTAGTGATCACGCATGCCTGCATCCTGCGGATCCGTGCGCGCAGACGGCAAACATCCTTGCCGGTCTGGCAACATGGTTGGCATGACGACGGATCGGGAGGAACGGATCACCCCGCGCACGACGGCCGAGGTCGTCGACGGGGTCGGTCCACGACTGCGCGCGCTGCGGACGCGCCGTGCCGTCACGCTCGCGGCGCTCGCCGCCGAGACCGGGATCTCTGTGTCGACGCTGTCGCGGCTCGAGTCGGGCCAGCGGAAGCCCACGCTCGAGCTCCTGTTGCCGCTCGCACGGGCGTACCAGGTGCCCCTCGACGACCTGGTCGGGGCGCCGAGGACCGGGGATCCACGCGTGCACCTCGCGCCGGAGCGGCACGGCGGCCGGGTGGTGGTGCCGCTCACCCGACGGACCGGCGGCGTGCGCTCCTTCAAGCAGCTGATCCCGCCGGAGCCCGCGAACACCGATCGATCCCTCCGGACGCACGAGGGCTACGAGTGGCTCTACGTGCTGTCCGGACGGCTCCGGCTGCTCCTCGGCGACCGTGACTTCGACCTCGGACCGGGCGAGGTCGTCGAGTTCGACACGCACACGCCGCACTGGGTCGGGAACACCACGGACGAGGTCACCGAGGTGCTGTGCCTGTACGGGCCGCAGGGCGAGCGGGCGCACATCCGGTCGCGGCCCGCCGACCGCTAGAAGACGTGTGCGATGACGTCGTCGAGGAGACCCGACGTCGGCGTGTTCGACTGCTGGACGTGGATGCCGACGTCGCCGCGGGTGTAGTACGTGTCGCCGTCGGTGACCGGGTACTCGGCGTTCTGCGTGATCTTCTGGCAGCGGTACCCGTAGCCGTCGAGTGAGCAGTCGTACCCGTCCAGTGCCGTCTTCAGGTGCTCGTACGCCTTCGTCGAGTCCACGGTCGCGACCCGGATCGACAGGAACGAGATGTCCGCCCGCGGGTCCTTCCAGACGCAGGAGAGCTGCTTGCCGTCCGGCTGGAGCACCGGGGTGAGGTCGTCCTTCGGCACCACCACCGGGTCGCCGACCACCGTGGGGTCGTTCAGGGGCGAACCCGCGAACGAGGAGTCCCACTTGCCCGCCGTGATGAGGGCCTCGCACGAGTCCGGGATCCGGCCGGCGTCGTCGTCGACCCCGGGCACCGGGGTGATCGTCGAGGTCGGATGCGGGGTCGAGCCCGGCGTGGTCGGGGAGGCGCTCGGAGCCTCGGCGGACGTCGTCCCGGTCGGGGCAGGGTCGGCGCCGGTCGAGCCCTGGGCGCAGCCGGTGAGGGCCAGCGCTGCGAGCGCGATCGCGATCGCCGTGCTCCCCGTGGTCGTCGTCCGTCGCATGTGCTCCCCCTGGTGCCGCGATCACGGGCCGGTCGGCGGCCCCGCAGCCGACCGTAGTCGTCGGCGTCCCCGGACCGGTCCGATCGTCATCGGATCGTGTCCGGGGTGGTTCCCGCCGGCGATGGGAGGATGACCGGGTGACCACGCCCACCGTCCCGCTCTTCCTCGACTGCGACACCGGCGTCGACGACGCCCTCGCCCTCACCTACCTGCTCGACGTCCCGCACGTCGACCTCGTCGGCATCGGTACGGTCTCCGGCAACACCGACGCGGCGACCGCTGCCGTCAACACCGCGGCGCTGCTGGCCCTGTGCGGCCGGACCGTGCCCGTCGCGGTCGGCGCGCACGACCCGATCGGCGGCTCGTACGGCGGCGGCGCACCGCACGTGCACGGGGTGAACGGCATCGGCGGAGTCGACCTCCCGCCGGGTGTCGCGGCCGCGGAGGACCCCGCCGCCGAGCTCCTCGTCCGGCTGGCCCGCGACCACGCAGCCGGTGACCGGAAGCTCGACGTCTTGGCCATCGGCCCGCTCACGAACCTCGCCGTCGCGCTCGAGGCCGAGCCGCGTCTGCCGGAGCTCGTCGGCACGCTGACGATCATGGGCGGTGCCGTGTGGGACGCGGGCAACGTGTCGCCCACCGCCGAGGCGAACGTCCACAACGACGCCGAGGCCGCCAGGCGGGTCCTCCGCGCCGGATTCGATCTCGTGCTCGTGCCGCTCGACGTCACCCGGCAGCACCGCTTCGACGACGCCGATGCCGACCGGTTCACGGCGGCCGGCGATCCGCTCCGGGTCGCGCTCGGCACGATGCTGCGCAGCTACGTCGACTTCTACGAGTCGGTCGACCGCGTCCGTCGCGCACCGCTCCACGACCCGCTGGCGGCGGCCGTCGCGGCGGGCGAGGTCGAGCCCTCCGTCCGGACCACGCCGCTCGACGTGGTGGTCGGTGGGGTCGAGCACGGCCGGACGGTCCCCGCTGCGGACGGGCCGGCGGTCCGTGTCGTGGTGACGGCCGACGATCGTGCGGCGGACGTCATCCGCGAGCGCATCCTCCACGTCGGCACGGTGTCGAGCGGGTCGGTCGGGCGCGACGGCGTCGGTCGGTAGCGCAGCGACACGCCGTGGTCGCGCGGTCTCAGCTCCGCCAGACCACCCGCGGAGCCAGCAGGCGGTGTCCGGTCGACGCGGGCAGGACGGTCCGACCGGCGCCCATGAGCAGTTCGATCGCGGCCGCGGCGACCCCGCCCAGGGGCTGCTCCACGCTGGAGATGCCCACCGCCTCGGCCACCGGGGTGTCGTCGTAGCCCACCACCGGCACCGCCGCCCCGAGCGCGAACCGGGCTCCGAGGGCGAGGGTGTCCGACGCACAGACGAGCGCGTCGAACCCGGCGCCGTCCTCGACCGCCGCCGCGACCGTGCCGGTGGCCGCGGTGACGTCGTCCTCGCACGTGAGCCCGGGATCGTCGGGCAGCCCGGCCGCGCGCATCGCGTCCCGCCAGCCCCGTCGGCGCTCGTCACCCTGTCCGGACGGGCTCGGCCAGCCCAGGAACCCGATCCGGCGGTGCCCCTGCGCCACAAGGTGCTCGGTCGCGTCGTGCACGCCCGCGTACCCGTCGACGTCGACCCAGGGGTGCGGCGCGGCGTCCATGTCCGGTAGACCCCACGGCCGGCCGAAGGTCACGAAGGGGATGTCCCGGGCGCCGAGCCACGCCGCGCGGGGATCGCCGTGGAACGTCGAGGTGAGGACGAACCCGTCGACGTCCGAGCCCTCGACGAGGCGTTCGATGTGTGCGAGTTCGTCGTCGACGTCGGTGGCGGTGAAGAGCAGGATGCGCATCCCGCGCAGGTCGGCACACTCGACGAGCGCGTGCAGGAAGCGGTCGAGCACGGCGCCGGAGATGCCGTGCACCGGTTCCAGCCGGACGCCGAGCGTGGAGCTCTGGCGGGTGCGGAGCCGGCGGGCGGACGCGTGCGGCCGGTACCCGAGGTCGTCGATGGCGGCCCGGACCCTGGTGAGCGTCGCGGGGCGGACGACCTCGGGCCGGTTCAACGCGTTTGACACCGTCTGCCGTGAGACGCCCGCGGCGAGGGCGACGTCGGCGACGGTGGCGGGATGCGACATGGGGTTCACCGTAGCGCCTCGCAGGTGTATGGTCGACTCGTTTGATCGATCAAATTTGAACGATCGAAGTACTGCACTCGACGAGGAGTCCCCCTGATGCAACGACGCACAGCACGCATGCTGACCGCGGGAGCGATGGCGCTCACCGCAGCTCTGACCCTCTCCGCCTGTGGCTCCGGCTTCTCGAGCTCGGGCGGCAACGGTTCCGGCGGTGGCGCCGCGAAGCTCACCTCGAGCGACGACCCCCTCACCGTCCTCATCGGCTCGTCGGGCGACGCCGAGACCGCCGCCGTGAAGAGCGCCGCCGCCGCGTGGTCGAAGTCCTCGGGCACCGACGCGACGGTGCAGCCGGCGAACAACCTCGACCAGCAGCTCGCCCAGGGCTTCGCGGCCGGCAAGCCCGCCGACGTGTTCTACGTCAGCACGTCATCCCTCGCCGGGTACGCCGCGAACGGCTCGCTGTTGGCCTACGGCGACCAGCTCGAGGACACGAGCGACTTCTACCCGACGCTCACGAAGTCGTTCACCGTGGACGACCAGCTCTACTGCGCGCCGAAGGACTTCTCCACCCTCGCGCTGTTCATCAACACGAAGGACTGGAAGGCCGCCGGGCTGACCGACAGCGACGTCCCGACCACCTGGGACCAGTTGCGGACGGTCTCCGAGAAGCTCACCCGCGACGGACGGGTCGGACTCACGACCAGCCCGCAGATCGAGCGTCTCGGGGCGTTCATGACCCAGGCCGGCGGTGCCCTGACGAACAGCGCCCAGACGAAGGCGACGGTCGACTCGGCCGCGAACGTCGAGGCCCTCGACTACGTGAAGAGCCTGCTCGACGACGGCTCGATGAAGTTCTCGAGCGACCTCGGCGAGAGCTGGGGAGGTGACGCGTTCGGCAAGGACAAGGCCGCGATGACCATCGACGGCAACTGGCTCACCGGGGCGATGTCGTCGAGCTACCCGAGCGTGGACTACAAGGTCGTCGCCCTGCCGAAGGGCCCGAAGGGTGCCGGCACGCTGCAGTTCACGAACTGCTGGGGCATCGCGAAGGACTCCCCGAACCAGAAGGCAGCGCTGTCCTTCGTCGAGAAGATGACGAGCACCGACCAGCAGCTCGCGTTCGCGAAGGCGTTCGGTGTGATGCCCTCGGTCGAGTCGGCCGCCGGCACCTGGAAGCAGGAGTACCCGCAGTACGCCGCGTTCCTCGACCAGGCGGACGCCGCCCAGGGCCTGCCGAACGCGTCCGGGACCGCCGACGTGATCGCCGACTTCGACTCGAAGCTCGGCAGCCTCAGGACGACCGACACCAAGACCCTGCTCGAGGGCGTCCAGAAGAACATGGCCGCCGCGCTGAAGGGCTGACGGACGTGTCCCGGAAGAACCGTGCCGAAGCCGTCTCGGGCTGGCTGTTCACCGCGCCGACGATCATCGTCCTCGGCCTGTTCCTCGCCGTGCCGGTGGTCATGGCGGCCTGGGTCAGCGTGTCCGACTGGCGGGGTGTCGGCAGCCCGTTCTCGTCCGACGTCTCCTTCGTCGGCGGGCAGAACTACGCCAAGATTCTCGGCGGCGGAGGCCTCGACGAGCAGAACTTCGGCACCGCGCTGCGGAACAACCTCTGGTACGTCGTGTTCGTCGTCCCGCTGCAGACCGCCGTGGCGCTCGGGCTCGCCCTGCTCGTCAGCGGTCGGGCACTGCGCGGGCGCGGGTTCTTCCGGACCGCGTTCTACTTCCCCTCGGTGACGAGCTCGGTCGCCATCACCGTCCTCTGGCTGTTCCTGTTCTCGTCGACGGGAGCCGTCAACAAGATCATCAGCTGGGCGGGGATCAACGGACCGAACTGGTTCAACGAGCCCACCGGCCTGTTCCACCTCGGCGCAGGCACGCCACCGGCCTTCCTCGCCGACCACACGATGCTCGGCATCTCGTGGTGGGAGTGGCTCGCCGGTCCGTCGGTCGCGATGACCGCGTTCATCCTGCTCGCGGTGTTCACGACGAGCGGCACCTTCATGCTGCTGTTCATCGCGGCGCTGCAGAACCTCTCACCGGAGGTCGACGAGGCGGCGATGATCGACGGCGCCGGGTCCTGGACGCGGTTCTGGCGGGTCACCCTGCCGCAGCTGCGCCCGACGCTCTTCACGGTGCTGACGCTCGGGCTGATCGGGACGTGGCAGGTCTTCGACCAGATCTACACGGGCACGAAGGGCGCCCCGGCGAACACGACGCTCACGCCGGCGTTCCTGTCGTACACGTCCGCGTTCCAGAGCCAGCAGTGGGGCGTCGGCGCAGCCATCGCCTTCATCCTGTTCGGCATCATCGTCGTCTTCACGCTGCTGCAGCGGTGGGCGCTGCGCGACCGCCCGGTGTCCCGCCGTCGGATGCGGTGGATCGAGAAGGGGAGCACACGATGACCAGCGCACCCACCCCGGCGACCGCAGGCGGCGGGACCGAGCCGACCCGCGCCTCCAGGGCGGCAGTGCCAGGAGGCGCGGTGCCGGACCTCGGCGCCACCACCGTCACGCAGGCACCCGGCCCGGGCCGGCGGCCACGTCGGCTCACGCCGCGGAGCGTGGTGCTGCTGGTGTTCGGCGTCCTGATCGCCGTCGTCTACCTGCTGCCGTTCTACGTCGCGATCGTGAACGCGTTCAAGACCGACCAGGACGCCTCCCTGCACCCGCTGGCGCTCCCCGTCACCTGGACCGGCGCGGCGTTCCAGACCCTCTTCGAGAACTCCGACTTCGGGATCTGGGCGATGAACTCGATCATCGTCGCGGTCTTCGTCACGCTCGGCCGGATCTTCTTCGACTCCCTCGCCGGGTACGCGTTGGCGCGACTGCGGTTCCCGGGTCGCCAGACCGTCTTCGCCCTGCTCATCGCCGTCATGGCGGTGCCGGGCGTGGTCCTGCTCATCCCGAAGTTCCTCGTGATCAACCAGCTCGGCATGTACGACTCGTACTCGGGCATGATCGTGCCGTTGCTCGTGGATGCCGCCGGGGTGTTCATCATGAAGAACTTCTTCGAATCGATCCCGGTGAGCGTCGAGGAGCAAGCGAAGATCGACGGTGCCGGCACGTTCCGGACCTTCTGGTCGGTCGTGCTCCCGATGGCGCGTCCGGCCGTCGTGACGATCACCATCCTGTCGTTCCAGGGATCGTGGAACGAGCTCGCGCACTTCATCGTGTCGACCTCGTCGCCCGACCTCACCACGCTCACGAAGGGCGTCGCATCACTGGCGTCGGGCGCGCTGAGCGCCGGGAACCAGTTCCCGGTCAAGCTCGCGGCGGCCTTCGTCATGACCATCCCCGTGGCGGTCGCGTTCTTCGTGTTCCAGAAGCGCATCATGAACGGCAGCGACGGGGCGGTCAAGGAATGAGCACCCCGACGTGACCGCCACCGAACCCACGATCCTGGCCACCTGCGGCGGTCTGGTCGGCGGCGAGTGGGACGACTCGGCGTACGGTCCGCTCCTGTTCGAGGCCGTCCGGCTCGCCCGCGTTCCCGCCGGTCGGCCGCCACGCGTGTTGCACGTGAACACCGCCGGCGGCGACCAGCGGACCGTCGAGGGGGCAGAGCTCGCCGCGGCCCGTACGGCCGGTGTCGAGGCGTCGCACCTGCGGTTCTTCCCGAGACGGAACGTGCCGTCCCTGCGCGACGCCGTCCTCGGTGCGGACGTCGTCTGGGTCTCGGGCGGCTCCGTGGTCAACCTCCTCGCCGTGTGGCGTGCCCACGGTCTCGACGAGGTCCTCCGTGAGGCCTGGGGAGCCGGGGTGGTGCTCGCCGGTGGATCGGCCGGCGCGCTCTGCTGGCACACCGGCGGCGTCACGCAGAGCCACGGCCCGCAGCCGTCGGTCCTCGCCGACGGACTCGGCTTCGTGTCCGGCTCGCTCGGTGTCCACACCGACTCGGACCCGGACCGGTCGCCGGTCTTCCGCGCAGCCGTCGCGGCGGGGGACCTCCCGGCGGGCATCGAGCTCGACGAGGGCGTCGGCGTCGTCCACCGTGGGCGCTCGGCCACGTTCGTCGAAGCCGTCACCGACCACGACGGAGGCGGCGCGGTGCGCATCGCCCGTGCCCCCGGCGACCCGACCGGCATCCGTGCCGAGCCCCTGCCCGTGCGTCGCCTGCCGGACGCACCCCGATCCGTACCGAGCTGGACACCCAGCGCCTGGACCCCGTCCCCCGAACCCGTCGACGAGGAAGCCCCATGACCTCCACCACCACGAACACCACCACCGCCGCTGCCACGACCGCCACGCTGCAGCCCCTGCTCCACGACGAGGTCGCCGTCATCGCGGCACCGACGCAGGCATGGTCCGGTCGGGACGGTGCCATCGGCGCGAACCCCGTGCACGGCTACTGGACCGGCGACCAACGGTTCGTCTCCGCCGTGCGCGTCAGCGTCGAGCACTCCGCGGTGGAACCGATCGCCGTCGTGCCCGCCGGTGCCCGCGAGGTCGTATTCACCGGACTCCTGCGCGGCCTCGACGGTACCGGCGCCGATCCCGACGTCCGCCTCGACCGTCGTCGGACGGTGCGCATCGACGGGGTGGCCGAACGCCTGCGCGTCACCGATCGGCTCCAGGGGCCCGGCGCGAGCACCGCGGAGCTCGTCGTGACCGTCAGGCTGACCCCGGACGCTGCCGGGATGGACGCGGTGAAGGCCGGTCACGGCCCCCAGCCGGTCCCCGCCGACGCCTCGGACCAGGCCGCATCGTGGACCTCGGGCTCCGTACGGGTCCGGCTCGACGCCCCCGGCGCATCCGTCCGCGTCGAGGACGGTGACGTCGTGCTGCGCTGGCGGACGGAGCGCGCGCACCAGGTCGACCTCGCGTGGGACTGCGCCGTGGAGACGCCCGACGCCGTCGTCACCGGCGTGACGACCCCGCGCCCGTTCGACGTCCCGGCCGGCGTGCAGGACGACCGGCTCCGGCGCTGGCTGGAGCGTGCCACCGACGATCTCGACGCCCTCCGGCTGGCACGGCCCGAGGGCGAGTTCATCGCGGCCGGCGCCCCCTGGTTCTTCACCCTGTTCGGCCGCGACGCGATCTGGGCCGCCCGCTTCCTGCTGCCCGTCGACACCAGCACCGCCGGGGGCACCCTCCGGGTCCTCGCCGCGCTGCAGGGCACCGCGGACGACCCCGCGACCGCCGAGCAGCCCGGCAAGATCATGCACGAGCTGCGCCAGGCGTCCCTGCCGGTCGACAACGACGAGATCTCCCTGCCACCGCTCTACTACGGGACCGTCGACGCGACGGCGCTCTGGGCGTGCCTGCTCCACGACGCCTGGCGTGCGGGGCTCCCCGACGCCGAGGTCGAGGCCCTCCTGCCGACGCTCGAACGCGCCCTGGCGTGGATGCGCGACCACGGCGACGCCGACGGCGACGGGCTGCTCGAGTACGTCGACGAGTCCGGCCGAGGGCTGGCGAACCAGGGCTGGAAGGACTCCGGGGACAGCGTGCAGTGGCGGGACGGCACCCTCGCCGACGGCCCGATCGCGCTGTGCGAAGTGCAGGGCTACGCGCACGAGGCCGCGGTGCACGGTGCCGACCTGCTCGATGCGTTCGGCCGTCCCGGCGGCGACGAGTGGCGTGCCTGGGCCGCGCGCCTGGCCGATCGCTTCCGCGACGCCTTCTGGGTGGCCGACGACATCGGTCGGTACCCGGCGATCGCCCTCGACGCCCGCAAGCGCCCCGTCGACTCCGCCACGAGCAACATCGGCCACCTGCTCGGCACCGGCCTGCTCACCCCGGACGAGGAAGCCGTCGTCGCAGCACGCGTCGTGAGCCCGGACCTGGCGAGCGGCTTCGGCCTCCGGACCCTCTCCACGACCGCCGCCGGGTACTGGCCGCTCAGCTACCACGGGGGCACGGTCTGGGCGCACGACACCGCCGTGGTGATCACGGGCCTCGTCCGGTCCGGACACCACGACGAGGCCCGGGTCCTGTCCGAGCAGCTGCTCGCCGCGGCGGTGGCGTTCGACTTCCGGATGCCCGAGCTGCACGCCGGTGACGACGCGTCCGCCGTCACACGTCCGGCCCCGTACCCGGCCGCCTGCCGCCCGCAGGCCTGGAGTGCCGCCGCCGCCTTCCCCGTCTGGGTGGCGCTCCGGTAGGCCGCCGTCGCAGGGATCCGGCGGTACGGTCGAGGGCATGACGACGACCCCGGACGACCTCGCCGAGGAGCTCCGCGAGTCGATCGGCCGGATCGTGCGGGCCACCCGGGCACTCACCGACGAGCTGCCGCAGGCGCAGAGCGCGAGCCTGGGCCTGCTCGACCGGCAGGGGCCGCAGACCATCGCCGAGCTCGCGCGGGCCCGCGGCGTGAAGCACCAGGGACAGTCGCGGACCGTCGCGGAGCTCGAGGAGCGCGGCTTCGTGGAGCGAGGCGTCTCCGACGGGGACCGGCGGGTCTCGGTGATCCGGCTGACGGACTCGGGCCGCACGGTCATGCTCCGGGAACGGAGCGCCCGAGCCGGGGCGTTCGCGTCGGTGATCGGCTCCGAGCTGTCCGAGGCCGAGCGTGCGGCACTCGCCAGGGTGCCGGAACTGTTCGACCGCATCGCGGCGAGACTCGAACGGTGAACGCCCTCTCATCCGGATCGACCACGTCGATGTACAACACTGTTGTAGACTCGTCGACATGGAGCTGACGAAGTACAACCACGCCACCGTCGTCCTCGAGCAGGACGGCGCCACCCTCGTCATCGACCCGGGCACGTTCACGCCGGAGGGCGCCGACCTCGCGACGGCCGCCGTCGCCGTCCTCGTCACCCACGAGCACTTCGACCACTTCGACGTCGACGCCGTCCGTACCGCCCTCGACGCGAACGACGCCCTCGTGGTGCGCGGGCCCGCCGCGATCGTCGACCAGCTCGGCGCGCACGACGGCCGCGTCGCCGCGGTCTCGGCCGGTGACGCGTTCGAGGTCGGCCCGTTCTCGGTGCAGGTCTTCGGTGAGGAGCACGCCGTCATCCACGGCGACATCCCGACGATCGCGAACGTCGGCTACCTCGTGAACGGCGCCGTGTTCCACCCCGGCGACGCCTACCTCGTGCCCGGCGTCCCGGTGCAGACCCTGCTGCTGCCGACCAGCGGCCCGTGGACGAGCACCGCCGAGGCCGTCGACTACGTCCGCGCGGTCTCCCCGGAGCACGCCGTGCAGATCCACGAGGCCATGCTCAGCGAACTCGGGCAGCAGTCCGCCGCGCGGTTCCTCGGCCCGGACGGTCTCGGACCGGTGCCGGTGCAGATCCTGCCCGCCGGCGAGTCGATCACCGTCTGACGGACGTGACGCGCCCCTGAGAGGCGATCCGCGCCTCCAGGGCAGGGTGGAGGGATGCCCGACGCACCCTCCACCGCCGTCCTCTTCGACATCGACGGGACCCTCGTCGACTCGAACTACCCGCACATCGACGCCTGGTGGCGGGCGTGCACGGCAGCGGGCGAGTCCGTCGACGCCTGGCGGATCCACCGCGCGATCGGCATGGACTCGGCGAAGCTGCTCGAGGAGCTGCTGCCGGACGCCACCGACGAGCAGCGCGACACCGTCAAGCAGTTCCACACCGCGTACTACGCCGAGCAGATGCCGCGGTTGCGGCTCCTCCCGGGTGCCCGTGAGCTGCTCCGGTCCGTCGCCGAGGCCGGTCACGCCGTCGTGCTGGCCACGAGCGCGCCCGAGGACGAACTCGTGCGCCTGCGCGAACTGCTCGACGCCGAGGCGTGGATCACCGCCGTCACGAGCTCGGAGGACGTCGAACAGGCCAAGCCGGACCCCGGGATCATCGAGGTCGCACTCCGGAAGGTCGGCGTGTCCGCCGATGCCGCGGTGATGGTCGGCGACGCGATGTGGGACGTCGAGTCCGCCGGACGGGTCGGTGTGCCCTGCGTTGCCGTGATGACGGGCGGGATCGGCGGCGACGAGCTGCGCCGGGCCGGGGCGGTCCGGGTGTACGACGACGCGGCAGCGGTCCTCGCCGACCTGCGGGCCGGCAGGGGCCCCATCGCGGACCTGGCGGGCCGCGCCGGGGGAGCCGCCGGCAGCGGGGCGGGCGCGTGAGCGTCCGCGGCGTCGACCACATCGGACTGACCGTGCCCGACGTCGACGCGGCCAGCGCGTTCCTCGTCGACGCGTTCGGTGCCGAGGTGCTCTACGACACGCTCCCCGACGACCAGCCTCCGAAGGGCGGCGCGGCGACGACGTCGCGCCTCGGTGTCCCCGGAGACGCCCGTGAGGTGCGGATCCGGATGCTCGCGCTGCCCGACGGCCCCGGCATCGAGCTGTTCGCCTTCGACCACGTCGAGCAGGACGCCCCGGCGGTGCCGTCCGACCTCGGGTGGCAGCACCTCGCGCTGTACGTCGACGACCTCGACGCCACGCTCGACCGGGTCGTGGCCGCGGGGGCGACCGCGCTCGGCGCACCCCGCCCGCTCCCGGGTCCCGAAGCCGGCGACCGGAACCGGTTCGTGTACGTCCGTACCCCGTGGGGCAGCACCGTCGAGCTCCTGACCTACCCCGATCCCCAGCCCTACGAGGAGCACACGTCGCGCCGACGCTGGCATCCGTGACAGGATCGTCGGTCGTGATCACGATCGAACGCGTTCGGTGGGACGACCCCCGTGGTGTGGCGCTCCGCGCCCGCATGGACGAGGAGATGCACGAGCGCTACGGCGCCGCGAACGGCGACGAGGATCCGGCGGTGACGGCCGAGCGGGGCCGGGCGCTCGCCGTGGACCCGGCGACGATCATCACCTCGATCCTCGCGATCGACGAGGACGGCGAGGCCCTCGGGCACATCGCCGTCCGGCGTCTCGGTGACGAGGTCGAACTGAAGCGCCTCATCGTCCTCGCCGCCGCCCGCGGGAAGGGCGCGGCCACGGCGCTGCTCACCGAGGGGGAGCGCGTCGGGCGTGAGGAGGGCGCAGCGCGGCTCATCCTGCAGACCGGCGACAAGCAACCCGAGGCCGTGGCGCTCTACGAGAAGACCGGCTGGACCCCGATCCCGGTGTACGAGCCGTACGCCGCGACGATGCCGTGGTCGTTCTGCTTCGAGAAGGCGCTCTAGCGGTACCCCACTTCCACATTGCACTCTCAGTCCAATAGTGCAATTCTTGTCCGGTGAGCACCACCGAACGCACCCGCGCGCTGCGCCGACGCATGATCGTCGAGGCACGTCGGGCGACCATCGAGCACGGGCTGCACGGCTTCACGATCGAGCAGCTCTGCGAGACGGTCGGGGTGTCCCGGCGGACGTTCTTCAACCACTTCGCGTCGAAGGACGACGCCGTGCTCGGCATCGAGATCAACGCGGACGTCGAAGCCATCGACGCGTACGCCGCCGGCGGTGTCGTCGCGGCCGACCTCGAGCCGCTGGACTCCATCGTCGCGCTGGCGATCGACCAGTTCCACCGGGCCGGCATCGACCGCGCCGACGAGGTCCTCGTCCGCGGGGTCTTCGAACGGGAGCCGGCGCTCGTCGCCCGGTTCCTCTCGGCCACCGACGTGCAGCTCGGCCGCATCACCGACGCCGTACGAGCGCGCTTCGGTTGGGGCGACGCCACCGACCGCCGTGCGCGGCTCGTCACCGAGGCCGCCGCAGGGCTGCTCAAGGTGACGGCGGAGACCTACTTCGACGACGCGTTCGACGAAGCGACCGGCCCCGCGTTCGACGAGCTGCTCACCCAGAACCTCCGCCTGATGAGGGCGGCCATCACGACCGGACAGGACACCACCGAATGAGCGCCACCGCGCCGGGCACGACCAAGCGTGCCCGCCCAGGCTCCGACGGACCGCTGCTCCTCACGCAGCGCCGGATCTGGATCATCTTCTCCGCGCTCATCGCGGGGATGCTGCTCTCCAGCCTCGACCAGACCATCGTCTCCACGGCGATGCCCACCATCGTCGGCGAGCTCGGCGGCGTCGCGCACCAGGCGTGGCTGACGACCGGGTACCTGCTCGCCTCGACCATCGTGATGCCCGTCTACGGCAAGTTCGGTGACGTCCTCGGCCGCCGCAACCTGTTCCTCATCGCGATCGCCCTGTTCACCATCGCGTCGGCCGGGTGCGCCTTCGCCGGCGACTTCACCCAGCTCGTGGTCTTCCGTGCCATGCAGGGCCTCGGCGGCGGCGGCCTGATGATCCTGTCGCAGGCGATCATCGCGGACATCGTGCCGGCCTCCCAGCGCGGCAAGTACCTCGGGCCGCTCGGTGCGATCTTCGGCCTCTCGGCGATCGGCGGCCCGCTGCTCGGCGGGTTCTTCGTCGACCACCTCACCTGGAACTGGGCGTTCTACATCAACATCCCGGTCGGCATCGCCGCGTTCTTCGTGGCGTGGTTCGCGCTGACCCTGCCGAGCAAGAAGGCGACGAAGCGCATCGACGTCCTCGGCGTGCTCTTCATGTCCGCCGCGACGACGTGCCTGGTGTTCTTCTCGGAGTTCGGCGGCAGCAAGGACCACGGCTGGGACGCCCCGGAGACGTGGGCCTGGTTCGCCGGTCTCGTCGTGTCGGCAGCGCTCCTCGTGCTCGTCGAGTCGCGTGCGGCGGACCCCGTCCTGCCGCTGTCGTTCTTCCGGAACCGCACCTTCCTGCTCGCGACCGGCATCGGCCTCGTGCTCGGCATCGGCATGTTCGCGGCGATCGGCTTCGTCCCGACGTTCCTGCAGATGGCGTCCGGCACCTCCGCGGCGGTCTCGGGTCTCCTGATGCTGCCGATGATGGTCGGCCTGATCGGGACCTCGATCGCGTCCGGCAACCTGATCACCAAGACCGGTCGCTACCGGATGTTCCCGATCATCGGGACGATCCTGGTCGCCCTGGCGATGCTCGCGATGACCCAGCTCGCGGCGGACACCCCGATCTGGCTCATCTGCGCGTACCTGTTCGTCTTCGGTGCGGGCCTCGGCCTCATCATGCAGGTGGTCGTCCTCGTGGCGCAGAACGCGGTACCCGCCGAGCAGGTCGGTACCGCCACGTCGACGAACAACTACTTCCGCGAGGTCGGCGCCTCCCTCGGCACCGCCGTCTTCGGTGCGCTCTTCACGGCGCGGCTCACGACGTCGCTCACCGACGTGTTCCGCGGCGCCGGCGGATCGGCGACCGACGCTGCGTCGTCGGCGGGCAGCATCGACCCCGCGACCGTGGCGAAGCTGCCGGAGGCGGTGCAGGACGGCATCGTGAACGCGTACGCCGACTCCCTGGCGCCCGTGTTCTGGTACCTGCTGCCGTTCATCGCGGTGGCGTTCCTGCTCGCGCTGTTCCTCCCGCAGATCAGGCTCTCCGACACGGCCGGCATGGTCGCCCGTGGCGAGGCGGTCGGCGGAGCCGAGGCCGACGAGCTCGAGCGGGCGCAGCGCGCGGGGCACACGGCCGGCGCGGCCGAGCCGCAGCCGGAGCCCGAGTCGGCGGATGCCGGTCCGGACCGTCCGGAGCGCTGACCGCGCGATCCACGAAAGCGACAGTCCCCCGCAGGATCCCTGCGGGGGACTGTCGCTTCCGCTGCACGGACCCGCCGCGGCGGCGCCGATCTGTCGCTTCGGCGGGGTGGTCCGGACCACCGCCGGCCAGGAGGCGCGGTGCCAGCTCGCACCGCGCCTCCCGTCCGCCACGGCGCGCGCCCACCGCGCCCCGCTCGCGAAAGCGACAGGCTGCCGCCGGATCTCGGCGGGTACCTGTCGCTTCGGCGGGGTGATCACCGCACGGTCGCCGCACATCGTCGCTCTCGCGGCACGAACCGCCGCGGTCCGCAGCCGCGCGCGGCGCCCGCGCGCCGCGACGGCGCGCTACGCGCCCGTGCTCGCGCGGCGCACCAGGCGCGTGGGGAGCGCCGCGGCCTCCGGCGCGGTGCCGTCGAGCGTCGCGAGCAACCGCAGCGCCGCGGCCCGGCCGAGGTCCGCGCCGGGGAGTGCGACGCTCGTCAGGGCCGGCGCCGTGACCGAGGACGACGGCAGGTCGTCGAACCCCGCGACGGCGAGTTCGCCGGGGACCGCGATGCCGAGCTGCCCGGCGACCCGGAGCACCCCGTACGCGAGGGTGTCGGCAGCCGCGACGACCGCCGTGACGTCGTCCTCCTGCCAGGCCTCGAGGACGTGCTCGGTCGCCGAGGCCGCGGCGTCCACCGTGAGGTCGGCGCGGGCGGTGACCTCGGAGACCTCGATGCCGACGGCTGCGCACTCCTGTTCGAAGAGCTCCCGACGGACGCCGAACGTCGCAGCCCGCGAGGTCCCGTCGAGGTACCCCACCCGCCGGTGCCCGCGCTCGTGCAGGTGGGCGACGAGCTCGTGGACACCGGGGGAGAGGTCGTAGTTGACGGCCTCGGGGCCGCCCGGTGCATCGAGCAGCACCACGGGGACGGTGGCGGTCATCGTCTCGTCGGCGGCGGGCGCGTCCACCAGGATGCCGGCCGGTCGGAGCCGCTCGAACCGCCGGACGTCGGCGGCCACCGGCTGGGCCCCGCGCTCCGTGACGGAGAGCACGAGCTGGAAGCGGTCGCCGACGGTGTCGCGCACGCCGCGGATCACCTCGGCGAAGAAGGGGTTCGACAGGTCGGGGGCGATCAGGACGACGAGGTCGCCGCTGCCCCGCGCGAGTGAGCTGGCCGCGTGGTCGACGACGTAGCCGAGTTCGTCGACGGCGTCGCGGACCCTCGTGGCGATCGGCACGGAGACCCGGCCGCGGTCCTTGCCGTTCACGACGAGCGACACCGTGGCGATGCTCGTCCCCGCGCGCTCGGCCACCATCGCAGCGGTCACACGACGGCCGGGGGCGGCGGAGGATGGCACGCGTCGATGCTACCGAGCGCGGACCGCGCAGTTCGGGTCCGCCGCCGATGACTTGACGTCAAACGCTTGACGTGTTTCCATGTCAAACGCTTGACGTGCCGCGGGACCTGATCCTCGCCGCGGATCCCCACCTCGTCGAGCCTCGACCTCCTGATCCCCGAAGAAGTGGAGCGCCCCGCGTGCCCGAGAAGATCATCCTCGACTGCGACCCCGGCCACGACGACGCCGTCGCGATCCTGCTGGCCCACGGCAACCCGGACATCGAGCTCCTCGCCGTGACGACCGTCGTCGGCAACCAGACGCTCCCGAAGGTCACCCGCAACGCCCTCGCCGTCGCCCGCATCGCCGGGATCACCGGGGTCCCGTTCGCCGCCGGTGCCGACCGTCCGCTGCTCCGCGAGATCGAGGTCGCCGGTGACATCCACGGCGAGAGCGGTCTCGACGGGCCGATGCTCCCCTCGCCGTCGTTCGAGCTGGACGAGCGGCACGCGGTCGACCTCATCATCGAGACCGTCATGGCGCACGAGCCCGGCACGGTCACCCTGGTGCCGACCGGCGGCCTGACGAACATCGCCCTCGCGGCCCGCAAGGAGCCCCGCATCGTCGAGCGCGTCAAGCAGGTCGTCCTGATGGGCGGCGGGGTGCACGTCGGCAACTGGAGCCCGGTCGCCGAGTTCAACATCGTCATCGACCCCGAGGCCGCCTCGATCGTCTTCGACGCGGGCTGGGACGTCGTCATGGTCGGCCTCGACCTGACGCACCAGGCGCTCGCGACGCCCGAGGTCGCCGAGCGCATCGCCGCCGTCGGCACCGCCCCGGCCGCGTTCGTCGGCGAGCTGCTCGACTTCTTCGGCCAGACGTACAAGGACGCCCAGGGCTTCGACGCCCCGCCCGTGCACGACCCCTGCGCCGTCGCGTACGTCATCGACCCGACCGTCGTCCGTGCGGTGAAGGTCCCGATCCACGTCGAGACGCAGGGCACCCTGACCCTCGGCATGACCGTCGCCGACTTCCGCGCGCCCGCGCCGGAGGACTGCCGCACGAGCGCCGCGACGGAGCTCGACCACGGCCGGTTCTGGGACCTCGTCGTCGACGCCCTCGAACGCATCGGCGAGACCCCGGACACCGGCTGGACGCCCCGGACCGCAGCCACCACGACCACCACGACCACCACGGAGCACTGACCCCCATGACCACCACATCGACGAAGAAGTCGATCGGCGCCCTCACCGCCGCACTCCTCGCAGCCTGCATCGCGTTCCAGCTGAACGCGAGCATGCTCAGCCCCGCCCTGGTCACGATGGCCCGCGAGCTGCACACCGACGACGCCACGATCGGCCTGTCGC
The DNA here is from genome assembly GCF_020882855.1 of Curtobacterium sp. GD1. Classification (NCBI taxonomy): domain Bacteria; kingdom Bacillati; phylum Actinomycetota; class Actinomycetes; order Micrococcales; family Microbacteriaceae; genus Curtobacterium; species Curtobacterium sp. GD1. The sequence goes on from NZ_JAFEVQ010000020.1 coordinate 23,503, forward strand.
AGACGCTGTTCTTCACCCTGGCGGCGCTGTTCTCGCTGTTCCTGCCGCGCCTGTCCGACATCGTCGGCCGCAAGCGCGTCCTGCTCGGCATGCTCGCGGTGATGCTCGTCGGCAGCATCGTGGCGGCGCTCGCGGTCAACGTCCCGATGCTGTTCGTCGGTCGCATGATCCAGGGCGTCACCGGCCCGGTCGTCCCGATCGGCCTGCTCATCCTCCGCAACGAGATCGCCGACCCGAAGCGCTACGGCGCCGCCCTCGGCCTGCTCACCGCGGTGAACGGCGGCATCGCGGGCGTCGACGCGCTCGCCGGTGGGTGGATCGCGACGCACTTCGGGTTCCGCGGGATCTTCTGGGTCATCGCGATCGTCACCGTCGTCGCGGCGCTGATGGTCGCTGCGTGGGGCGTCGAGTCGAAGCCGTCGGCCGGCACCCGCATGGACTGGTGGGGTGTCCTGCCGCTCGTCGTCAGCGTCGGCGCACTGCTCACCGCGTTCAACGAGGCGGGCAAGCTCGCAGCCGCCAACTGGGGCCTCGTGGTCGGTGGCATCGTCCTCGCCCTCGTGGCCTTCGGCGTCTTCTGGGCGGTCGAGTCGCGGGTGCGCGAGCCCCTCGTCGAGACACGGTTCCTCAAGCGCCGTGCGACCTGGGCGTTGCTCGTCACGACCCTGCTCACCATGACGGGCGTGTTCGCGGTCGTGAACGGCCTCGTCACGAGCCTCGCGCAGAACCCGGACGCGGGCTTCGGCATGGAGGCCGACCTCGCCTCGCTCGCGTTCCTCACCCCGTACGCGCTGGTCGGCTGGATCGTCGGACCCTTCGCCGGCCGGCTCGCGCCGACCCTCGGCTACCGCGCCGTGCTGCGCGTCGGCCTGGTCGGGAGCATCGTCGCGACGCTCGTCATGGCGTTCGTCGGCGTGCACTCGCTGCCGGTGCTCATCGCCGCGACCGTGCTGATCGGCATCACCTACGCCGGCATCGCGAACATCATCCTGAACGGGCTCGGCATCGTGCTCTCGCCGGAGTCGAACCCCGGCTTCCTGCCCGGCCTCAACGCCGGTGCGTTCAACCTCGGTGCCGGCATCAGCTTCGCCGTCCTGCCGGCCCTGCAGATCGCGCTCGGGACCGGCGGGTCCGCGGGCACCGCCGGGTACTCCGGTGGCATGCTGCTCGGTGCCGTGATCACCTGCGCGGCACTCGCCACGTCCTTCCTCATCCCGCGCCCGGCCTCGGCCGAGACAGGAGCCGCCGCATGACCGGCATCGTCGTCGTGGGGAGCCTCAACGCGGACCTGGTGGTCCGCACGGAGCGCTTCCCGAAGCCCGGTGAGACCCTCCAGGGGTCCGACCTCGCGATCCTGCCAGGCGGCAAGTCCGCCAACCAGGCGGTTGCTGCCGGGAGGCTCGGGGGCACCGTGCGCATGATCGGCGCGGTCGGCGACGACGGGAACGGTCGACTGCTGCGCGACTCCGTCGCGGCGGCGGGTGTCGACACGACGCACGTCGCCGTCCGGGAGGGCGTGGCCACCGGCACCGCCGTCATCACGGTCGACCGCGCAGGGGAGAACACCATCGTGATCTCCGCCGGCGCGAACGGCACGCTGACCCCGCACGACGTCCCCGCCGATGCCCTCGACGGTGCCGGCGTGCTCGGTCTCTGCCTCGAGGTCTCGATCGACGTCGTCCTGGCCGCCGCCCGCGCAGCGCACGCCGCCGGGGTCACGGTGCTCACGAACCTGTCCCCGTTCGGTGCCGTCCCGGCGGAGCTGCTCGAGCTGACCGACGTCCTGCTCGTCAACGAGCACGAGGCCGCCGAGCTCGGGGAGCACGGTGTCCGACGGTCGATCGTGACCCGTGGTGGCTCGGGCTGCGTCGTGCACGACGGTGACGCCGAGCCGGTGTCGATCGACGCCGTCCGGGTCGACCCGGTGGACACCACGGGCTGCGGCGACGCGTTCATGGGTGCGGTGGCGCTCCGCCTCGCCGCCGGGGACCCGCTGGTCGAGGCCGCGCGGTTCGCGGTCGGTGTCGGGGCGTACGCCGCGACGAAGGCGGGCGCGCAGGCGTCGTACCCGACCACCGCGGAACTGGAGTCGTTCCTGCGGGGCTGAACCGCGCCTCCCGGGCCGTGCCCGTCCGGCGGGGCCACTAGCGTTGTGGCATGCGCGTGGGAGTCCTCGACATCGGGTCCAACACCGGCCACCTGCTCGTGGTGGACGCCCACGGCGGTGCCGCCCCGCTGCCGGCGTCGTCGTTCAAGCAACCGTTGCGCCTCGCCGAGCACCTCGACGACGCCGGCGCGGTGACGGAGGCGGGCGTCGACGCCCTGACCTCGTTCGTCGCCGACGCCGTCCGCGTCGCCGAGGACCGCGGGTGCGAGGACATGCTCGCGTTCGCGACCTCGGCCGTCCGCGACGCCGTGAACTCCGACGCGGTGCTCGCCCACGTCGAACGGGCGACCGGCGTCGAGCTCGCCGTGCTGTCCGGCGGAGACGAGGCGCGCTTGACGTTCCTCGCCGTGCGGCGGTGGTTCGGGTGGTCCGCCGGTCGCCTGGCCGTGTTCGACATCGGCGGTGGGTCGCTCGAGATCGCCGGCGGAGCGGACGAAGCGCCCGACGTCGCGTGGTCGATGCCGATCGGCGCCGCGCGGCTCGCCCGGTCGTACTTCGCGGCGGGGACCCCGACCGAGGACGACGTGCGCCGGATCCGGCACGAGATCCGGGTGGAGATCGCCCGCGACGCCGGGCTGCTGCTGCGCGCCGGGCGGCCGGACCGTGCCGTGGCGACCTCGAAGACGTTCCGGTCGATCGCACGGATCTGCGGCGCGGCGCCCTCGGGTGCTGGGCCGCTCGTGCCGCGCGCGCTCGACGGCGACGTGCTCCGCGCGAAGCTGCCGGCGCTCCTGACGATGTCGGTCGCCGAGCTGGCCGAGCTCCCCGGGGTGTCGCCGAGCCGAGCACACCAGGTGGTGCCGGGAGCCCTCGTCGCCGAGGCCTGCCTGGACATCTTCGACCTGCCGGCGCTCGAGATCTGCCCGTGGGCGCTCCGCGAGGGCGTGATCCTCGAGCGGCTCGACCAGCTGTCGGTGCTCGGCTAGCCGTTCCTCGGCGGTGCGAGGAGCCACGGGCGGATCATCCGCGTGACGAACGGCAGCACCCAGAACGTCATGATCGGCGTGAGCACGAGCGTCGTGACGAGCACGCGCGGCAGCACGGGGAGTGCGCCGAACGCGGGGACGAGCCAGCCGACGAGGTAGGTGAACGCCAGGTTGACCGGGAAGAACCCCAGCCAGATGCTCACGGCCTGCTTCCACCGCGGCGGTGCGCTCGACGCCGGGGCATCGGCCGGTGCGTCGAACCACCCCTCGATCCCGGTGCGCTTCTCGACGCGGGACTCCACCACGAGGTCACGGCCGAGGTCGAGCCACCGCAGCCGGTCGTCGGAGTTCTCCCACGTGGCGAGGGAGTCGTGGTCGGCGAACCGGTAGAGCATGTGCCACTCACGGCTCGTCGCGTGCGAGCGGACCCAGCCCGAGCCGAGGAAGCCCGGGTAGCGGTTGGCGAGGTTCACGCCGGACTGCACCCAGCGGGTGACGTCGGGGATCCGTTCGGGTTCGACGAGTCGTGTGATGGAGACGGTGACGGGCGGGCCATCGGTCGCGGGTGGCGACGACAAGGCCCCAGGCTCTTCTGGAGTCATGCGTCAAGTCTGGCCGACGCGTGTTTCCTGCTCGTGTCGCGCGGTCCGGCTAGCTGGCCTGCTTCTTGGCGGCCGGCTTCTTCGCGGGGGTCTTCTTCGCGGGGGTCTTCTTCGCGGGTGCCTTCTTCGCGGGTGCCTTCTCGGCCGGGGCCTTCTCCGGTGACTCGTCGGCCGTGGAGTCCTGCTTCGTGGAACGGGACCCGCTCCGGGAACGTGACCCCGTGCCTCCCGACCCGGACCGCTTCTTGTCCACCGACGCGCGCAGGGCGGCCATCAGGTCGATGACGTCGCCACCCTCGTCATCATCGTCGTCCTCGGAGCGCTCACCGAAGGTCTTCTCGGTGTCGATGTCGTCGCCGGACTCCAGCTTCGCGTCGATGAGCTGCTGCAGCTCCACCTGGTAGGCGTCGGTGTAGCGGTCGGGGTCGAAGTCCGTGGACATGCTGTCGACGAGCGACGACGACATCTTCAGCTCGTTCGCGCTGACCTTCACCGCTGCGTCGAGCCCCTTGAAGTCGGCGGCACGGACCTCGTCGCCCCAGAGCAGCCCCTGCAGCAGGATCACGTCGTCGTTCACCCGCAGGACGCCGAGCCGGGTCTTCTGCCGGAGCGTGAACTGCACGATCGCCAGCCGGTCGGTCTTCGCGAGGGTCTCGCGCAGGAGCACGTACGCCTTGGGGGAGCGGGAGTCGGGCTCGAGGTAGTAGGACTTCTCGAACATCATCGGGTCGACCTGGTCGACGGGGACGAACTCGAGGACCTCGATCTCGTGCGACTGCTCCTCGGGGAGCTGCTTGAAGTCGTCGGCGGTGAGCACCACCGTCTTGTCGCCGTCGTCGTAGGCGCGCTGGATGTCGGCGTACTCGACCTCGTGGCCGAACTCGCAGACGCGCTTGTACCGGATGCGGCCCTTGTCCTCGTCGTGGACCTGGTGCAGCGACACGTCGTGCGTCTCGGTCGCCGCGTAGACCTTGATCGGCACGTTGACGAGCCCGAACGCGATGGAGCCCTTCCAGATCGACCTCATGGGCACATGATGCCCGTCGGGACCTGCACGTGTGCGATTCTTGTTGTCATGTGAAATACTGAATATGACGTTCGATCGCGAAAGGTGCCTCATGACCGCTCTCCGCCCCAGCCCGATGCGCCGCCGAGTCCGCGGCCGCGTCCTGCTCATGCTCTGCGTCATGTACGCGATCGCCTACATCGACCGGACCAACATCTCCACCGCCCTGCCCTACATCAAGGACGACCTGGGCCTCACGGACACCATGGCCGGCTACGTCGTCGCGGCGTTCGCGCTGCCGTACGCGTTCCTCCAGATCTTCGGGGGTGCGATCGGCGGTCGCATCGGACCGCGCAAGATGCTCGCGATCGTCGCGGTGCTGTGGGGCGTCGCGACCCTGCTGACGGGCTTCAGCGTCGGACTCATGTCGCTGATCGGTGCGCGACTGCTGCTCGGGCTGACCGAGGCGGCCGCGTTCCCCACCGCCACCCAGGCGATGAGCAAGTGGATCCCGATCGACCGGAACGGCTTCGCACAGGGCATCACGCACTCGGCGGCCCGCCTCGGCAACGCACTCGCGCCGCTCATCGTCGCCGGGCTCATCATCGTGGCGGGCTGGCGCAGCTCGTTCCTCGTCGTCGCCGCGCTCAGCGTGATCTGGGCCGGGCTCTGGTGGGTCGTGTTCCGGGACCGCCCGGCGGACCACCCGAAGATGACGTCCCAGGAGCTCTCGGAGCTCGGGGAGCTGCACACCCCCGCCGGTGCGGGGGACCGCGTGAAGACCCCGTGGAAGCAGCTCGTGCCGCAGATCCTCCCCGTCACGTTCGTCGACTTCGGCTACGGCTGGACGCTCTGGGTGTTCCTGACCTGGCTCCCGACGTTCCTCAGCGACACGTACGGTCTCGGCATCGGCGGCTTCGCGCTGTACACGTCGATCATCCTGCTCGCGGGTGTCGTGGGCGACACGGTCGGCGGCATGCTCAGCGACCGGATCGTCGCACGGGGCGGGGACGTCCGGCACGCGCGACGCGTCATCCTCGTCATCGGCCTCGGCGGCGCCCTCCTCTGCCTCACCCCGCTGCTCTTCGCGCAGAGCCTCCTCGTCGCGACCGTGGCGCTCACGCTGTCGTTCTTCTTCCTCGAGCTCTGCAACGCCAACCTCTGGGCCATCCCGATGGACGTCGCGCCCCAGTGGTCCGGTGCCGCGTCCGGGCTCATGAACACCGGGTTCGGCATCGCCGGCGTCGTCTCGCCGATCGCGTTCGGCGTCCTCATCGACGCCTCCGGCTGGGTCGCGCCGTTCGGGCTCTCGATGGGCCTGCTCGCCGCGGCGATCGTCGTCGCCTGGTTCATGCACCCGAAGCGCGTGCGCATGGTCGACGGCACCGTCGTCGTCGGCGGCGCAGCGGCCGCGACGACCGAGACGGTGTCCCGGTGAGCCGCGAGCTGACCCTCCGTGCCCTGATCGCCGAGCGTACCCGCGCGACCCCGGCCCACCCCTACCTCGAGGACGCACGGTCCGACCGGGTGCTCGACCACGAGACGCTCGCCCGCGCCGTGAGCGCCTGGGAGCGGGTCTTCGACGGCCTGGGCATCGCCCCGTCGGGCGCCGTCCTGGTCGACCTCGGCGACCCGCTGTCGTTCGCCGTGGTCCACCTCGCCGCGATCGCGACCGGGCGTCGGTCCGTCCCGGTGGACCCGGGGCAGCCGGCGTCCGAGGTGGCCCGGCTGGGATCGCTCATCGGCGGGGCGTCGCTCGTCGTGTCCGACCGCGAGGAACGTTCCGCACTCGACGGGGTCCCGGCGGCGCGGGTCGGCAGGGACTTCGGCCCGGTGCACGTGGTGCGCGGTCCCGTCCCCGGCAGCGACCTGGACGCACCGGGGGAAGGGTCGGCGGTGCTCTTCACCTCGGGTTCGACCGGCACGCCGAAGGGGGTCGAGATGCCCGAGACGCAGCTCCTCTTCGTCGCACGGCAGGTCGCACAGCACAACGGCCTCACGCCGTCCGACCGCGGCTTCAACTCGCTCCCGCTCTCGCACGTGAACGCCGAGGTCGTCGGGCTGCTGGCGACCCTCGTCGCCGGGGCGACCCTCGTGCTCGATCGTCGCTTCCACCGCACCGGGTTCTGGGAACTCCTCGCCGAGCGCCGGGTGACCTGGCTCAACGCCGTGCCGGCGATCCTCGCGGTCCTCGTCAAGACCGGACCACTCGTGTTCCCGCCGGGCCTCCGGTTCGTCCGCAGTGCGTCCGCTCCGCTCCCGGAACCCGTCCGTGCAGCACTCGGCAACGTGCCGCTGGTGGTCAGCTGGGGGATGACCGAGGGCGCGTCGCAGATCGCGGCCACCCCGCTCGGTGCGCCGGCCCGACCGGGCAGCGTCGGCGTCCCGGTCGGCTCCGAGGTGCAGGTGCGGGACGAACACGGCAACGTGCTGCCCGCGGGCGACGTCGGGTCGCTGTGGGTCCGCGGCGCGGGGATCGTCCGGTCGTACCTCTGCGGACGCGCGGCCGAGCGGTTCGACGCCGACGGCTGGCTCTGCACGGGTGACCTCGGCCACGTCTCGGAGGACGGGTGGGTCTGGCTCGTCGGGCGTGCGGACGACGTCATCAACCGCGGCGGTGAGAAGGTCTACCCGGCCGAGGTCGAGGACGTCCTGCTCGGGGACCCGCGGGTGCTCGAGGCGGTGGTCGTCCCCCGCCCGCACGAGGTGCTCGGCAGCGTCCCGGTCGCCTACGTCGTCGTCCGGCCGGACTGCGACACCGACGCCGCCGTGCTGCACGCGGCACTCCTCGAGCGTGCCGAGGCCGAGCTCGCACGGTTCCGCCGCCCGGTGGAGGTCTTCATCGTGCGGGACCTCCCGCGTGCGTCGACCGGGAAGGTCCGGCGGGTCGAGGTCCGCGCGATGGCACAGAGTGCCTGAGCGGACGGGTTCTCCACAGATCCCGCTTCGCTGAACCGCGGTGGCCGCGGCGCGAGCACCATGGGCGCATGAGCCAGCTCGACAAGCAGGACCCGCGCGACCAGTTCCCCCGTCCGCCCTTCCCGGCCCAGACGCAGCAGGGATCCGGACTGGCGAGCGCGATGGACCCGGCACCGGACCACGGCGAGACGAGCTACCTCGGCACGGGCCGCATGCCTGGCTACCGCGTGCTCGTCACCGGGGCCGATTCGGGCATCGGACGGGCAGCGGCGATCGCGATGGCGAAGGAGGGCGCGGACGTCGCCCTGAACGCCCTGCCCGAGGAACGCGACGACCTCGAAGCCGTGCGGGACATCGTGGGCGACCTCGGGCGGAAGGCCGTGCTGCTCCCCGGCGACCTGACCGACGAGGGGTTCTGCGACACACTCGTGCGCGACGCGGTCAGCGAGCTCGGGGGGCTCGACGCGCTGGTCCTCGTCGCCGGCCACCAGAAGGTCCACGACGACGTGACGGAGCAGTCGACCGAGGACTTCGACCGCACGATGAAGGTCAACCTGTACTCGCTGTTCTGGCTGGTGCGTGCGGCCGTTCCGCACATGGCGCCCGGCAGTGCGATCGTCACGACGAGCTCGGTGTCCGCGTACCAACCGCAGGACCGGATGATCGACTACGCGGCGACGAAGGCCGCCATCATCACGTACACGAACGGGCTGGCGCGGCAGCTCGCGGCGAAGGGGATCCGGGCGAACACCGTCGTCCCGGGCCCGGTGTGGACGCCGCTGCAGCCGATCAGCTACCCGGGCGACGAGATCGCCGCCTACGGGCAGGACACGCCCTTCGGTCGACCTGCACAGCCGGTCGAGCTCGGCAGCGCGTACGTGTACCTGGCCGGCCCCGAGTCGTCGTACACGTCGGGGACGACCCTCACGGTGGCGGGGGCGACCGGGGTGGCGCTGTGAGTCCGACCTCGCGCAAGACCGTGGTCCTGGTGGGGGACCGCCGCATCGCCCTGACGAACACCGACAAGGTGCTCTACCCGGAGACCGGCACCACCAAGGGACGCGTGATCGAGTACTACGAGCGGGTCGCACCGTGGATGATCCCGCACGTGAAGGACCGCCCCGTGACCCGGAAGCGCTGGGCGAACGGCGTCGACGGCAAGGTGTTCTTCGAGAAGAACCTGCCGGACTCCGCGCCCGACTGGGTCCGGCACCACACCATCCACCACGCCGAGCACGACAACGAGTACCCGATCATCGACGACCTGCCGACCCTCGTGTGGATGGCGCAGCAGGCCGCGCTGGAGCTGCACGTGCCGCAGTGGCGGTTCGGCCCCCGCGGCGGGCAGCAGAACCCGGACCGGCTCGTCCTGGACCTCGACCCCGGCGACGGCGTCGGGCTGCCCGAGTGCGTCGAGGTCGCCCTCGCAGCGCGCGAGATCCTGCACGGCATGGGGCTGGACCCGTACCCGGTCACGTCCGGGTCGAAGGGCATCCACCTCTACGCCGCGCTCGACGGCGGGGCCTCCACAGCACACGTCTCCGAGGTGGCGCACGAACTCGCGAAGGCGCTCGAGCAGGACCTGCCGGACCTCGTGCTCTCCTCGATGAGCCGGGCGGAGCGGACGGGCAAGGTGTTCGTCGACTGGTCGCAGAACAACGGCAACAAGACGACGATCGCGCCGTACTCCCTGCGCGGCCGTGACCGGCCGACGGTCGCCGCGCCGCGCACCTGGAAGGAACTCACCGAACGCGGGCTCGCGCAGCTCACCCTGGACGAGGTCCTCGAACGCCTGGAGGAACGGGGCGACCACCTGCACCCGGTCGCCTCCGCCTCGTTGGCGGTCGGACGGGACGACCACGGTCACTGGGACAGCGACCGGACCCAGCAGGCGAACGACGCGGAGCAGCCCGCGCGCGACCGGCTCGCCGCGTACCGCGCCAAGCGCGACGCGTCGAAGACCCCGGAACCCGTGCCCGAGGACGCGCCGACGGTGCGGAAGGACGGCACCCCGACGTTCGTCATCCAGGAACACCACGCCACGCGCGACCACTACGACTTCCGGCTCGAGCACGACGGGGTCCTGGTCAGCTGGGCGCTGCCGAAGGGTGAACCCACGGATCCGGGGAAGAACCACCTGGCGGTGCAGACCGAGGACCACCCGCTCGAGTACGGCGCGTTCGAAGGCACGATCCCGAAGGACGAGTACGGCGGCGGCACGGTCACGATCTGGGACGACGGCACGTACGAGCTCGAGAAGTGGCGCGAGGGCGAAGAGGTCATCGTCACGCTGCACGGCCGGACCGGGGGCGCTCGCCGACTGGCGCTGCTGCACACCCGCGGGCGGGGTCGTGGGCGCGACGGCGACGAGAAGAACTGGCTCATCCACCGCACGAAGGACCAGCCGGACCGCCTGGCGGACGGCGGGGACGGGGCGGGGACGAGCCGTGCCTCCCGGCCCGCACCCGCCGGCGGCGACCCGACCGCGCGCATCGACCGGACGGCCGCGTCGGACACCGCTCCGGCTGATCGCCGCACGATGCAGGCGACCCTCGCGAAGGGCGAGCCGACGCTGGACGAGTCGGACTGGGCGTTCGAGATGAAGTGGGACGGCATCCGCGCGCTCGCGACCGTCCGGGACGGTTCGGTGACACTCCGCAGCCGCAACGACAACGACCTGACGGTGCAGTACCCCGAGCTCCAGGAACTCGGCGACCGCGCCGGGGTGGACGGCGTGTTCGACGGCGAGATCGTGGCCCTCGACGATCGGGGGCGGCCCTCCTTCCAGCTGCTGCAGAACCGGATGGGACTGACGAAGTCGCGCGAGGTCGAGGCGGCACGGCGGGAGACGCCGGTCCGGCTGCTGCTCTTCGACGTGCTCGAGGCGGACGGGCACGAGCTCACCCGCCTCGGGTACGACGCGCGTCGCCTGGCGCTCGAGACGGTGGTCGAACCGGGCGGCGCGATCGACGTCCCGCCTGCGTACCAGGGCGACCTCGCCCGGGCGATGGCGGACTCGGCGGAGCAGGGACTCGAAGGGGTCGTCGCGAAGAAGCGGACGTCGAAGTACGCCGAGGGTCGGCGATCGGAGGCGTGGCTCAAGCTGAAGCACCACGCCACGCAGGAGGTCGTGGTCGGCGGGTGGAAGCCGGGGAGTGGTCGGCGTGCGGGTGGGGTCGGCTCGCTGCTCCTCGGCGTCCCGGGGCCGGACGGGCTCGAGTACATCGGGAAGGTCGGCACCGGCTTCCGCGACCGCGACCTCGACGAGATCGGTGCGACGCTCGCCGCGCTCGAGCGGAAGACCTCGCCGTTCGTCGACGTCCCACGGCCCGATGCCCGCGACGCGCACTGGGTGACGCCGAAGCGCGTTGGGGAGGTCGAGTTCGCCGAGTGGACCTCGGACGGCCGGTTGCGACAGCCCTCGTGGCGCGGGTGGCGGGTGGACAAGGACCCTGGGGACGTCGTCCGGGAATCGTGAGCATGCATCCGCATGGGGTCAGCCCGGGGCGAACTTCCGTCCCCCGTTCCACCCTCGACCGGGGGACGAATCGGGGGTGATCCCCCGGGATTCCGGTACGGGCTGTTACGTTCGCCGGGACGAAAGGGCGCGAGCATGAGCGCGAGCAAGTACCTGCCCCCGTTCACCGCGGAGGAACGAGTCACGATCGCAGGGGACCGATCGGCGCGCACACCCGTGGACCCGGGGGTCGCGGTGACGGAGTCCGAGGTGACCTACGCGGACTTCCTCGGTGACGAGGTCGACGAGTAGGTCGGGGACGACGGTCCACGCGGTGTTCGCTCCGCGTGGTGATCGACCACCGACGCCGCGGGCTGGGGGAGAAGACGGCCCGTGCGCCGGATCAGGGGACGCACGGGCCGCCGTCGGGGCGCCGTGACCGGTCGTTCAGGGATGACCGGTCACGACGCGCTTCGCACCAGGCACGCACCGCGCTCCTGGTAGACCCGTACGTAAGACGTGACGACGACCGCGATCGTCACGCGAGAACCGAAGAAAATCGACGAGGAGCCGACCCTGAGCGACGCTGACGCCCTGGCGTCCCTGTCGGACGCCTCCCTCGTCGCGCGCAGCGCCGACGGCGACACGGTCGCGTTCGGGGTGCTGATCCGCCGCTACGGCCCGCACATGCGCGCCTACGCCGCTCGGATCCTCGGACACGGCGACGGCGAGGCCGAGGACGCCGTGCAGGAGGCGGCGCTCCAGGCCTGGCAGCGCATCGACCGGGTGGACGACCCCGACCGTGTGCGGAACTGGCTGTTCCGGATCGCGGCGAACAAGGCGCTCGACCGCCTCCGTCGGCGGCATCCACACCTGGACCTCGAAGCGGTGGTCGACTCGGCCGACGACCGCCCCGTCGACGAGGTCGTCAGCACGCGGCTGCAGGTCCAGGAACTCGCGCGTATCGTGCAGGCACTCCCGGACGCGCACCGTGCCGTCTGGGTGATGCGGGAGATCGGTGGGGCGTCGTACGCCGAGATCGCCGAGGCGACGGGGATGCCGCAGGCGACCGTGCGCGGGGTGCTGGCGCGGGCACGACGTCGTGTCCTCGAGCAGATGGAGGGGTGGCGATGACCGACGACGAACGGTTCGGCGCGTTCACCCTCGAGGAACTCTCCGACTACCTGGACACCGACCGCACCCCGGCGCGGCCGGACATCGAGGGCGACCCCGACGCGGCCGCCGCGTTGGTGCGGCTCGAGTCGCTGCGGACGGCCTCGCGGGACCTGCTCGACGCCGAGGCCGCGGAGGCCGCCGGGGCCGACGCCGGTTGGATCGCCAGCGTGCTCGCGTCGGTGCGGACGACGGCGCACGCGGGGCGGGACATCCCCGTCCCGGACGACGACCCCGCGTCGACGCTCGTCGTGACCGAAGGCGCACTCCGCGGACTCGTGCGGGCTCTCGGCGACGAGGTACCCGGCGTGGTCGTCCGCCGGACCCGGTTCACGGGCGACGTCGGGACGGCCGGCGGATCGGTCGACGTCGAGGTGTCGATCGCCGCGAGCGCCGACGGGCCGGTGCACCTCCGCGCCGAGGCACTCCGGTCGATCATCGAGGACGCGCTCGCGGCGCACGCACCCTTCGTGGTGCGGTCGCTCGTGGTGCGGGTGGCGGACCTCATCGAGGGAGGACGACCGTGACCGACGACGTGCGCAGTGTCTCGCGCGGACTGACCGCGGTCGTGCTCGGGGTCCCCGGGGTCCATTCGGTGCTGCCACCGGGGCCGAACCTCGCCACGCTCGTCCGCGACGTCCACTCGGTGCTCGACCTGCCCCGAGACGGTGGCGCGGTCCTCGTGCAGGACCGACGCGAGGGCGCCCGGATCCGCGTGGTCGTGACGACGGACCGGCGGGTCCCGACGCTCGGGCTCGTCCGGAACGTCCGCGACGCGGTGGTCGCCGAGGGGACGGCGTCGCTGGGACGTCGACCGTCGGACGTCACCGTGCGGGTCGTCGAGATCGACTGAGCGCCGGCGACCGCCAGCCGGGGGAACTCAGGGAGCGGGCGCGGGACCGTCGGCGGGCTCGGCGTCGTCGGCGACCGGGAGGTCCTCGTCGATAAGGTCGTCCTCGTCCGGTTCGACCACCTCGGCCGCAGCCGCCTTCGCCTCGTCGATGGACTCCTGGGAGCGGCGGAGCAGGTCGTCGTCGTGTGCTGGCTGGTCGGTCATGCCGGTGACGCTACGCCGGAGCTCCTGAGTCGGCGTCGCGGCGACGGTCGCTCGGCGGGGGAGCTGCCGGCGGCTCGAAGTCCACCGCCGAGGTCGGCGCCGGGGTCGTCGGCATCGCGGGGACGGCGGGCGTCCCGAAGGCGTCGGCGGCGTCGAGCACCGCCCGGGTCGCCGCGGCAGCGGTCCGGAGGGCGTCCCCGATCGGCATCGCCCGGTGTGCTGCCGTCCGCACCTCGACGCCCCACGGCTCGTCGAACCCGAGGTCGCGCACGGTGCGGACGAACCCCGGGACGTCCCAGGCGCCGGCGCCGGGCAGGTGGCGAGCTTCGCGGGCCTCCTCGGCGAGGGTCATGCCCGCCGGCGTGTGGAGCAGACCGTCGCTCAGCTCGACCGCGGCGAGCGACGCCGGCGCGACGCCCTCGCGGATGGAGGCGAGCGTGGACCCGCCGCGCAGTGCGTGCATCACGTCGACCAGGAGCCCGCCGTTCGGGTGACCGGCGGCGGTGACGAACCGGGACGCGCGCTCCACCGTCGGCAGGTTCGACCACGGCTCGGGCTCGAGGACGAGCTGCGCACCGACCTTCGCGGCCTGCCCGGCCAGTTCGTTCCAGTCGTCGACCATGGCGGACGGCGAGACGCCGGGCAGCGTGACGTCCGCACGCGCGACGACCTGCCAGGCGCTCAGGGTCGCGGCGGCCTCGAGCACCACACCGCGGTCGGCGTCCTGGTCGGTGGTGTGGTTCGAGCAGGTCCACCAGCGTTCGAGCGGTCCCAGCTGGACCCAGACGATCCCCGCACCGTCGAGCATGCGGCGGAGGGCGGCGAACCCGATCGTCGCCCGCACCTCGTGCAGGTCACCGAGCGACAGCGAGAGTCCGGCGAAACCGGCAGCACCGACGGCGTCGATGCGCTCGCCGATCGGTTCGGTCCCGGCCCATGTCCAGGACGTCGCGAGCAGGTCGTGTTCCTGCACGGCGGCACCTCCGTTCTCCGGACACGCCGCCCCGCCCCGTCGCGGTCGGGTGTCCCCAGTGTGGCGACACCGCGCACCCCGCAGCGGCGTCGAGACATTGCTACTCGGTGGTGCTGCGAGCCCTCCCAGGCCGCCGACACACGGGGGAAACGCGTGGGGTCACACGATCACGGTCCGGACCGAGCCCACGCCGGCGATCGAGCCCTCGAGGAGGTCCCCGCGGGCGAGGACCCCGACACCGTCCGGCGTGCCGGTGAACAGGAGGTCGCCCGGCGCGAGGGACACGAACCGCGAGAGCTCCGCGATGGTCTCGGCGACGGACCAGATCTGGTCGGCGAGGTCCCCGGACTGTCGGAACTCGCCGCCCACCCGCAGCTCGATCGTGCCAGAGGTCGGGTCGACGTCGGCTGCGGGGACGATCGCGCCGACCGGGGCCGAGGCGTCGAAGCCCTTGGCGGTGTCCCACGGGCGGCCGAGCCGCTTCGCCTCGGCCTGCAGGTCGCGCCGCGTGAGGTCGATCCCGACGGCGTAGCCCCAGACGTGGTCGAGGGCCGTGTCGACCGGGATGTCCGTTCCGCCGCGACCGATCGCCACGACGAGCTCGACCTCGTGCTCGAGGCGCTCGGTGACGGACGGGTACGGGGTGTCCGCGTCGTCGGTCACCACCGCGCCCCCCGGCTTCGTGAAGAAGAACGGCGGCTCGCGGTCCGGGTCGTGGCCCATCTCGCGTGCGTGCGCGGCGTAGTTGCGGCCCACGCAGAACACCCGCCGGACGGGGAAGCGTCCGCCGGTCGTGGTGGGGACGGTCGGGAGGGTCGGGGCCGGGATGACGAGGTCGCTCACCCGTCCAGCGTGCCACCGGCAGCGCGGTGCTCGGTCAGCCCTCGCTGATCGAGGCCTCCCACCGGAGCTTCCGTGCTCGTGCCCGTTCCTGTCGTTCGCGCCACTCGATCCGCATCTCCGCGAGTCGTTCGAGGTCACCGGCCGCACGGACGAGCGGCCCGTAGTGCGGGTGCGCGAGCAGGCTGGGGGTCCGGCGTTCCATCCGGTCGAGTCGGGCCTTGAAGGACGCGTCGTCTTCATCCGAGATCATCGTCGGGTCGTTCCTCTCTGCCGCGGAGCCGTCGCGCGGCGGTCGTCTCGTGGTCGTCGAGCGCGCGCTCGACCCACTTGTCGTCGTCGGTGACCCAGGTCCGGGTCATCAGGGCATCGGTCATCAGAGCGGCCGCATCACGGCGCCGCTCATCGGCCGACAACGCCCGCTCGACCACCCACGACCAACGCTGCCACCAGTGGTCCCGATGCCCCAAGAACTCTGTATTCCGCCGCGCCCGACGCCCCTCGACCACCGTCACCACCACGCTCGCGACCGCCACCAGGGCGCTGAGCAACGACACGCTCGCGCTCGTCCAGCCTGTATCCATGCCGACCACCCTGACGCGACAGGACCGGCCACGCGCCGAGCGTGACCGGTCCTGTGGAACGTGATCCGCGCCTCCTGGATGTGGAGGAGTGCGCGGACGCGCGTCAGTTGCCGGGCGCGGCCCCCTCGGTCTCCCCCTCGCCCGGGTCGCCGCCCGTGCCCTCCGATGCCGCCTCGTCCTGCGGCCACCCCGAGAACCGCCACGCACCGACGCTCGGGTGGTCCTCGCCCTTCGTGTACGCGTACTCGCGGGCCGCCGTGCGGGCCTCGGACAGCCGCGTGCGCAGCGCGTCGTGCGCCGACGCGTCCACCCGGGTCAGGGCGTCGTGCGCGAGCGCGAACCGGTCCATCTCGTTTCGCATGAGCATGTCGAACGGGGTCGTCGTCGTGCCCTGCTCGAGGAACCCGTGCACGTGCAGGTCGTCGTGGCCGTTCCGGCGGTAGGTGAGCTGGTGCACGAGGGACGGGTACCCGTGGAACGCGAAGACGGTCGGGGTGCCGGGCAGGAACAGTTCGTCGTAGCGCTCGTCGGGGACCGGGTGCTCGTGCTTCCGGGGGTCGCCGATGGACAGCAGGTCCACGACGTTCACGACACGGACGCCGACCTCGGGAGCGTGCTGGCGGATGATGTCCGCGGCGGCCACGGCCTCGACGGTGGGGACGTCACCGGCGCAGGCGAGCACGACGTCGACGCGGCCGACGGTCTCCTCGGTGCCGGCCCAGGCCCAGACCCCGAGCCCCGCGGCGACGTGCTCGACCGCGTCGGGCAGCGACAGGAACACCGGCTCGGGGTGCTTGCCGGCGACGATCACCTCGATGCGGTCGGTCGTCTCCAGGGCGTGCGCGGCGACGGCGAGCAGGGTGTTCGCGTCGGCCGGCAGCTTGATGCGGACGAGGTCCTGCTGCTTCGACGCGACGACGTCGAGGAACCCCGGGTCCTGGTGCGAGAAGCCGTTGTGGTCCTGGCGCCAGACGTGCGACGACAGCAGGATCGACAGGTTCGAGACGGGTGCCCGCCAGTCGATGTCCGTCGAGGACTCGAGCCACTTCGCGTACTGGCCGACCATCGAGTCGATGATGTGTGCGAACGCCTCGTAGGTGTTGAGGACGCCGTGGCGGCCGCTCAGCACGTAGCCCTCGAGCATCCCCTCGAGCAGGTGCTCGGACAGCACTTCGGTGACCCGGCCGTGTGCGCCGAGGTGCTCGTCCCCGACGCCACGCTGGGCACGCCAGACGCGCGACGTCACGTCGAAGACCGCGTCGAGCTTGTTCGACACCGTCTCGTCCGGGCCGAAGAGCCGGAAGGACGAGGGGTTCCGCTGGATGAGTGCGGCGAGCCAGGGGCCGAGCGTGCCGGTGGCGCTCGCGTCCTCGCCCACGGGGACGCCGAACTCCTCGAGCCCGGGGCGGTCGAGTGCGGTGCGGAGCCGGCCGCCGTTCGCGTGCGGGGTCGCACTCATCCGCAGGTCGCCGGTGGGCCGGATGGTGGTGAGGATGCCGATCGGCTGGCCGTCGTCGTCGAACAGCTCCTCGGGGCGGTAGGACCGCATCCACTCCTCGAGCTGCCGGCGGTGGTCGTCGTCCTCGCGGACGGCGGGCAGGGGGACCTGGTGGGCGCGGAAGGTCCCCTCGACCTGCTGGCCGTCGACGACCTTCGGGCCGGTCCAGCCCTTGGGCGTGCGGAGGATGATCATCGGCCAGCGCGGTCGGAGGTCCGCAGCACCGGCCGGCTGCCCGGCGGCCGCTCGCTCCGCCTGGGCGCGGGCCGCGGCCTGGATGTCGTCGATCGTCGCGAGTGCACGCCGGAGCGCACCGTCGAACAGGGCGTGCACGGCGAACGGGTCGTCGTCGACGCGGGCGGAGTCGACCACGATCGGCTCGTACCCGAGCCCACGGAAGTAGGCGTGCAGGTCGTCGTGCGGGATGCGTGCGAGGACCGTCGGGTTCGCGATCTTCCACCCGTTCAGGTTGAGGATCGGCAGCACGGCGCCGTCCGACACCGGGTCGAGGAACGTGTGCGCCTGCCAGGACCCGGCGAGCGGCCCGGTCTCGGCCTCACCGTCGCCGACGACGCAGGCGACGACGAGGTCCGGGTTGTCGAGTGCCGCTCCGTACGCGTGCGCGAGGGAGTAGCCGAGCTCGCCGCCCTCGTTGATCGACCCCGGGGTCTCGGGCGCCGCGTGCGAGGGGATCCCACCGGGGAAGGAGAACTGCCGGAAGAACTGCCGCAGCCCGTCCGGGTCCGGCGTGATGTCCGGGTAGAGCTCGCCCCACGTGCCGTCGAGCAGCGCGTTCGCGTTCATCGCGGGACCGCCGTGACCGGGCCCGCAGATGTACAGGAGCTGCCGGTCCGTCTCGGCGATGAGCGCGTTGCAGTGCGCGTAGACGAGGTTGAGCGCCGGCGAGGTGCCCCAGTGTCCGAGCAGCCGGGGCTTCACGTCGTCCGGCGTGATCGAGCGGTCGAGCAGCGGGTTGTCGAGCAGGTAGATCTGCCCGACGGTGAGGTAGTTCGCGGCGCGCCACCAGGCGTCGATCGCGCGGATCCGGTCGGTGCTCGAGGGGGATGCGGGGGCCATGCCCCCACGGTACGGAGGCGGTCGCGGGGGAATCCCAGAAAAACTTCCAAACCGTTCGGCAGGGGGTGCCGAATGCATGTCACAAGGGCAAACGCCCAGGGCGCTCTCCGGTCACGAACGGCCGGGCCACAGCAAGCACACAGCACGGCGCGTGCACAGGAGCACGTCGCCACCGGCCGGAGCCCCCGAGACAGCAAAGGACCCAACCCATGCGCAAGTCCCTGAAGACCTCCATCACGCTCGCCACGACGGGTGCGCTCGTGCTGGGTGGTGCCGCGTTCGGCATCACCTCGGCGCAGGCCTCGACCCCGTCGGTGCACACCGTGTCGTCGTCCTCGTCGAAGATCCCCGGCCCCGTCGCGTCGGTGCCCGAGGTCCTCGGTGGCGACACCGCCGTGAAGCTCGACTCCGGCTTCACCGACGCCCTGACCGCGCTGAAGCTGACCCCGGGTGTCTCCGGTGACGCCAAGCTCGCCGACGGGTCCGTGTCGTTCCCGATCACGTCCGGTTCGGTCACGTACTGGTCGCCGGACGGTGACTACCGTCCGTACGTGCAGGGTCTGCTGAACCACGACGACTCGGGTCTGACCCTCACCGCGGGTGAGACGACGGTCACGCTGGAGAACTTCGTCGTGAACCCGGGCTCGTCCAAGCTCTACGGTGACGTGCTGGTCAACGGCAAGGTCGCGGTGAACAACGCGTACCTGTTCTCGCTGCACGGTGGCACGCTCAAGCCGCTGCAGCTCGAGGGTGACAACGCGATCCTGACCGGCACCACGGTGCACGTCTCGGGTGACGCCGCGAAGCTGCTCAACAGCACCTTCAAGACCGACGCCGTGAAGTCCGGCCTCCTCGTCGGCACCGCCACCATCACCGCCAAGATCAAGTAACGCTTCCACGCCAGGGACGACCGCAGCACCGCGCCACGAGCGCGGTGCTGCGGTCGTTCCCGTGTCCGGGGGCGGTCCAGGAGGCGCGGATCACCTCACCGACGTCGGCGCCACCACCGCCGTGGTCGGTCCGCCTCGGCAGCGGCCCGGTCCGCGGCCACCTGCGCCTCGGTCGCCAGTCGCTCCTGCCGACGCGCTCGCCAGCCGGCGACCTCGGTCTCGACGTCTCGGAGCGGCGTCACCACCGGCGGCCCACCGAGGAGCTGCCGGCGGGCCTCCTTCACGCGGGCGTTGAAGTCGTCGAGCACGGCACGGACGTCGGCCTCGGCGGAGAGGGCGTCGAGGTGCTCGTCGAGCTCGGCGTCCTCCTTCCGCAGCGCCAGGGCGGGCGGGGCGATCCCGGTGATCTCCTCGCGCTCGATCTTCGCCTTGATCCACCAGTCGGGGTCGTGGCGTCCGTCGTTCCCCGGGAGCCGCTTGCCGTGGTACGGGTTGCCCTCGAAGACACCCCGACGCTCGGCCTCCTCGATCTGGGCCCGAGCGTGCGCCGCGACGTCGGCGGCCTTCAGGAGCCGACGCTCCTCGCGCACCTCGTCGGGGTCGAGGGAGCCGCGTTCGATCTCGCTGTCCACGAGCTGCTGGTACCGGTAGCGGGCGGCCCGTCGCAACCGGTCCATGCGTGCATCGACGTCGTTCATGACCCCTCCATGATCACTCCCCGGAGCGCTCCTCGCCAGCGACCTCCTCGATCGTGAGCGCTGCCTGGATGAGCGCCAGGTGCGACAGCCCCTGCGGGATGTTGCCCATGAACGTGCCGTCCTCGCTGATCATCTCGCTGAACATGCCGACGTCGTTCGCCTGCTCCACCATCTCGTCCATGAGGTCGCGGGCGTCGTCGACCCGTCCGACGCAGGCCATCGCGGCAGCGAGCCAGAACGAGCACGCCACGAACGGCGACTCCTCGGACTCCATGCCCGAGTACCGGTACACGAGCGGGCCGTGCTGCAGCTGCTCCTCGATCGCCCGGATGGTCGACTCCATGCGGGGACCCCGGTCGAAGGCGCTCATCGCGTGCAGCAGGATCGACGTGTCGAGCTTGTCGGAGCCCGGGTACATCACGTAGTACCCGCGTTCCTCGTCCCACCCGTGCTCGGCGACCCACTGCTCGATGAGCTCGCGGTTCTCGATCCACTTGTCGCGCGGCCCGTCGATCATCCCGGCCTCGTGCAGCTCGGCCGCGGCGTCGAGCGCCTGCCAGCAGCCGATCTTGCTCGAGACGTAGTGCTGCGTGTCCTGGAGCTCCCACATGCCCGAGTCCGGCTCCTCCCACCGGTGGCAGGCGTCGTCGGCGAGCTCCTGCAGGACGGCCGCGGTCTTCCGGTCGAGGACGTTGCCGGCGCGGACGTACTGGCGCAGGATCTCGAAGACGTCGCCCCACACCCCGAGCTGCAGCTGGTCGCCGGCGCGGTTCCCGATGGTCACGGGGCCGATGCCGTTCCAGCCGGGGACGTCGCGCTCCTCGACGCCGTCGCTCTTCGAGCCGTCGAGCTCGTAGAAGATCGGCATGTCCTCGTCGTGCTCGGCGATCGTGCGCATCACCCAGGACACCGCGGCGTGGGTCTCCTCGCGCAGCCCGAAGCGGGTCAGCGCGTGCACCGTGTACGACAGGTCGCGCACCCAGGCGAACCGGTAGTCCCAGTTCTTGCCGCCGGTGCGGTCCTCGGGCAGGCTCGTCGTCGGAGCCGCTGCGATCGCGCCGGTCGGCGAGAAGATGAGCAGCTTGAGGGCGAGGGCGCTCCGCTGCACCGGCTCGGCCCACGGCCCGTCGTACGAGAACTCCTCCGACCAGGTCGCCCAGTTGTCGATCGTCCGGTCCATCGCCTGGAGCGCGCTCTCCGGCCGGGGCATGAAGATCGGCTCGTCGTGGGTCCCGACGATGGTCAGGATGTGCTTCGAGCCATCGGCCGTGGTGAAGCGGCCGGAGAACCGGGGCCCGTCGTCGTGCACGGGCTCGAAGCCCTGCTCGACGATGGCGATCGTGATGCCGTCGATGCCGATCACGGCGCCGTTCGCGGTGTCGAGACGTCGCGGTTCGGCCGTGTTGAGCAGGGTCCCCGGCACCACCGCCCACTCCATCTCGACCGTGCCGTCGACACCCTGCACGCACCGGGCGACCTCGGCCCAGGGCAGGCGTCCCGCGACGCCGGTCACCATCGCGTCGGTCACGGTCACGGAGCCCGACCGCGTGGTCCAGGTGGTGACGAGCACGTTCGTGCCCGGCAGGTACTCGCGCGCGACCTCGGCGTCGGCGTCGACCGGCCGGAGGGCGATGTGTCCGCCGTGCTCGGCGTCGAGGATGCTCGCGAAGACCGGCGGCGAGTCCATCGAGGGGATGGGCAGCCAGTCGATCCGGCCGTCCCGTGCGACGAGCGCCACCGTCCGACCGTCGCCGATCGCGCCGTAGGACCGGAGCGGTGCGTAGCCGTCGGTGCGCTCCTCGTCGTCGATCACGTCAGGGGTGTCTCGGGTCCGCTCGGTCATGCTCCCAGCCTGCCCGCGCCCTGGGCCCGACCATCAGGCGGGCGTACCCCGCTGTGGAGGACGCCCGCCGTTCCTCCAGGCTGTGGAGAACCGGCGACACGTCCGGGGCGACTTGTGTACCTCGGGCGTGTCGCACTACTGTCGTCCTCCTGCCCATCGGCAGGACCGCCCGTCCCGGGCACCACCGGAAGGACCGCGCGTGCGCACCGTGCAGCACCACGAACAGCGCAACCAGCAGCAGTCCGACCGCTATCCCGCGTAGGCACGCGCCGTCACCCGACGCCCCGTGCCCACCCGGCCCGGGGCGTCCTCTCCACGACGCTGCCCTCCGAACGCCACGCCTCATGGTGCCGGACGGCAGCAGGACCTCGCCCCGGACCGTCACCGAAGACCGTCACGAAAGCGAGACGAAGCAATGGAGAAGATCACCGACCGGCTGCTGAGCTGGGCCTCGATGCTCGAGGACAACACCGAGCAGCAGGCCCGCACGACCGCTCGCATGCCGTTCGTGTTCCCGCACCTGGCCCTCATGCCGGACGCCCACCTGGGCCTCGGCGCCACCGTCGGGTCGGTCATCCCGACCCTCGGCGCGGTCATGCCGGCAGCCGTCGGCGTGGACATCGGATGCGGCATGATCGCGGTCCGGACCCAGTTCACCGAGGCCGACCTGCCCGACGACCTGCAGGAGCTGCGCGAGCAGATCGAGCGGGCGATCCCGCTGTCGGCCGGTGCGTCGAACCGGAAGATCGTTGCCACGGCCGAGCCCCGGATCGCGGAGCTCGAGACGATGGCCGAGGCCGCCGGGTTCGACCCCGCAGGAGCGCACGGTGGCTGGCGCAACCAGCTCGGCACGCTCGGGTCCGGGAACCACTTCATCGAGGTGTCGCTCGACGAGGCGGACCGCGTCTGGCTGTTCCTGCACTCCGGGTCGCGGGGCGTCGGCAACAAGATCGCCCAGCGGCACATCGCGGTCGCCAAGAAGGCAATGCAGCGCTGGTGGATCGAGCTGCCCGACCCCGACCTGGCGTACCTGGTCGAGGGGACCCCGGAGTTCGACCGGTACATCGCCGAGCTGCGGTGGGCGCAGCACTTCGCGCTCCTCAACCGCGAGGAGATGATGGACCGCGTCGTGCGGCAGCTGTCCGAGGTCGTCGGCACGCCGGTCGACGAGCAGGAGCGGATCAACTGCCACCACAACTTCACGCAGCGCGAGACGCACTGGGGGAAGTCGGTGTGGATGTCCCGGAAGGGTGCGATCCAGGCGAGGGCGGGGCAGCCCGGTCTGATCCCGGGGTCGATGGGCACCGCGTCGTACGTCGTCGAGGGCCTCGGCAACAAGCCGTCGCTCGAGTCGTCCCCGCACGGCGCCGGTCGGCTGTTCTCGCGGAGCGCCGCCCGGCGGACGTTCACGCACGACCAGCTGCGCGAGGCGATGGTCGGCATCGAGTACCGCGACACGGACGCGTTCCTCGACGAGATCCCGGCGGCGTACAAGCCGATCGACCAGGTCATGGCCGACGCCTCGGAGCTCGTGTCGATCCGGCACACGCTGCGGCAGGTCGTCAACGTGAAGGGCGACTGACGTCGCCGTCACGCCGGGTCGGGAGGCGCGGTGCGGGCCCGCACCGCGCCTCCCGACTGCCAGACGGCCGGGTGTCACCGCCCCTGCCGGACAGGGCCCGTTCCGTCGGGCACGCTCGATGGCGTGAGTGAACAGGCGGAACAGGCGGCCCGGAAGACCGGTCGTGGAGCGAAGCGCGTGGCCGACAGCCGGTGGTTCGAGCTGACGGCGCGCGCCGGGTTCGTCGGCAGCGGCATCGTGCACCTGCTGATCGGCTACCTGGCGATCCTGCTCGGTGTCGGCAACGCGTCCTCGGGCAGCGAGACCGACCAGTCGGGTGCGCTGCAGCAGCTCGCCGCGGTCCCCGGCGGGGTCGTCCTCCTGTGGATCGTGGCCGTCGGCTGCGCGGCGTTGACGCTCCGGCTCGTGGTCGAGGCCGTGGTCGGCGGGCGGACGGACAGCGCCCGTGCCTGGGGCAACCGGTTGAAGAACGTCGGCAAGGCCGTGGTCTACGGGCTCATCGCGTACTCGGCAGCGTCCTACGCGGTCGGAGCCGGCACGAGTTCGAGCGGGTCGTCGCGGAGCGCTGCGGCGAAGGCCCTCGCGACCCCCGGCGGCGTGTTCCTCCTGCTGCTCGTCGCCGCGGTCGCCGTCGCGATCGGCGTCGGCCTCGTGGTGATCGGCTGCCGGCGCTCGTTCTGGAAGCAGCTGGTGCGCCCGCGGCAGCCCCTCGACCGTGTCGTCACCGTGCTCGGCGTCGTGGGGTACGTGCTGAAGGGGATCGCCGTGGTGGTCGTCGGCGTGCTCATCGCGGTCGCGGGCTTCCGGAGCGACCCCGACCAGGCGACCGGGCTCGACGGGG
The DNA here is from genome assembly GCF_020882855.1 of Curtobacterium sp. GD1. Classification (NCBI taxonomy): domain Bacteria; kingdom Bacillati; phylum Actinomycetota; class Actinomycetes; order Micrococcales; family Microbacteriaceae; genus Curtobacterium; species Curtobacterium sp. GD1. Next base: position 47,636 of record NZ_JAFEVQ010000020.1, read on the forward strand.
CGTTCGACGCGCTGCGCTCGATGCCGGGCGGGGTGTTCGTGCTCGTCGCGATCGGCATCGGGTTCCTCGCGTTCGGCGTCTTCAGCTTCTTCCGCGCCCGCTACGCCCGCCTCTGACACGGACACGGTGGACGCGCGCGGAGGCGGCACCGGTAGACCGGTGTCATGAGCAGCAGCGCGACGACCGGACCCGTGACCGTCTTCTCCGACGCCGGAGCCGTCCTCGCGGAGAGCATCGTGTGGGACCCCGGGACGAACGAGCTGCGGTGGGTCGACATCACCCTCGGCACCCTCACCACCGCGGACGCCCACGGCACGACCACGTCCACCGTGCAGCTGCCGCCCCCGCTGGCGAGCTTCCAGCCCCGCGCGGGCGGTGGCTTCGTCGCGGCCCTCGGCGACTCCGTCGTCGTGACGGACGCCCAGGGCGTCGTCGAGCGCGAGATCGCCCGGGTCGAGCACGCCACGGCCGGCCTCCGGTTCAACGAGGGCAAGTGCGACCCGTTCGGCCGGTTCCTCGTGGGCAGCATGAACCTCACCACGGGGGAGCCTGACGGTGCCCTGTACTCGATCGAGCCGGACGGCACCACGAGACTCCTCCGCGGCGGCTTCGGCGTGACGAACGGCATCGAGTGGTCGGAGGACGGCACGGTCATGTACGTCACGGACACGAGCGCGTCGACGATCTACCGCGGGTCGTACGGCCCCGACGGGGAGCTCGGCGAGCTGGAGCCGTTCGTCGTCGGGTCCGCCCACGACGGACTCGTCCGCGACGACGAGGGCTGCTCGTGGAGCGCGGTCTACGGCGGCGGTCGGGTCGAGCGGTACGGTCCGGACGGCTCGCACCTCGAGACCGTCGAGCTCCCGGTGCCGAACGTGACGTCGGTGGCGTTCGGCGGCCCGGACATGTCGACGCTGTTCGTCGCGTCGGCGCGGGAGAACCTCACCGAGGAGCAGCTCGTCGCGCACCCGCACTCCGGTGCCGTCCTCGCGGTGCCGACGCGAGTGCACGGGTTCCCCGCGAACACCTTCAGCGGCTGACGGGGCGCCGACGGCGGGATCGGCGGCGCCGCGGGTATCGTGGGCGATCGCCCGAACCGAGGAGCGATGCCCGACCCGAGGAGACCGAAGTGGACGACGAGCACACGGACGCGACACCGGACCCCGCGAAGCGACTGGGCGAGGCCGAGAACGCCGACGTCACGGTCGAGGTCGACCGGGTCGCGGTCGACGGCACGTACGTGCGCGTCAGCTCCGTCGGCGAACCCGGCGACCGCGCCTTCCTGCTCGTCGCGGGGCTCGGCATCGCCGCCACCTACTACGAGCGGCTCGCCCCGCACCTCAACGAGAACGGCCCCGTGCACGCCCTCGACCTGCCCGGGTTCGCCGGTGTCCCGCGATTCCGCGGGAAGGTCTCGATCGAGCGGTACGCCGACGCGGTCGAGAAGGTCATCGACGACCTCCGGCTCGTCGACCCGGTCCTCGTCGGCCACTCGATGGGCACCCAGGTCGTGACCGAGGTGGCAGCGCGTCGTCCGGACATCTCCGACCTGGTGCTCATCAGCCCGGTGGTCGACTCGCACGCGCGCACGGTCCGGCAGTCGGCGTTCCGGTTCCTCCGGTCCACGCTGCACGAGCCGGCGGCCGTCCGCTGGCACGGCATCACGGCGTACGCCCTGTGCGGCTGGCACTGGTTCTCGAAGGTGCTGCCGCGGATGATCGCCTTCCCGATCGAGGAGCGCGCCGCCCGCGTGCAGGCACGGACGCTCATCGTGCGCGGGGAGCACGACGCGATGGTCCCGCGGGACTGGGTGCGTCGGCTCGCCCGGGTGTTCCCGTACGCGGTGCTGCGTGAGGTCGTCGACGGCGCGCACTCGGTGATGCACGCACAGGCGGACGCGGTGGCACGGCTCGCGGTGGACCACGTCGCCGGCCGGCTCCCCGACCGCGGCGTGTCCTCGCTGCAGCGCGTCCGCGACGACTCGACGGCGTCGGACCTGTCGCGGCTCGGCCCGCGCGAAGCCTGGATGCTCGTCAAGTCGCGCTTCGTCGAACTGCTCGGCATGGCGAAGAACGACGACGAGACGCTCGAGGCGGCGAAGTCCGCGCACGCGGTCGCGATGGCGGACGGCGACGACCTGCCGGTCGACCCGGCGGATCGCCGCGAGATCGTCGACGAGGTGGCTCCGGAGACCCGCAAGGCGGGCTGATCCCGCGGATCGGCCCGCGGACGGACGCGACCCACAGGAGGCGCGGTGCCGGTCTCTAGCGGCACCGCGCCTCCAGGGTGGACGCGACGCTACGGCGTGATGCGCCCGATCAGCATGTCCGGCGTGAGCGCGTGGGCCTCGGCGAGGACCTTGCGGGCCTCGTCGGTCTTGTCCCAGACGTTCCAGAGCAGGACGCCGCGCACGAGGTCGTCGTCGTCGAGGTAGTAGACGACGCCCGTGACCGTCGGTTCCTGCCAGTCCTCGACCGTGCGCAGCTTCGTGGTGACCTGCCCGACCGCCTCGTACCCCATGTCGAAGACGTCGGAGTAGAACATCGGCGTGTGGTCGTAGGTCTCGTCGGCGTCGGCGAGGTTGCGCCCCGCCTGCCGGCCCTGCTGCTGCGCGTTGTCGACGTGCTCGACCCGGCGCGTGCCGAGGATCCGGTCGGGGTACTCGGCGACGTCGCCGGCGGCGAACACCGAGTCGTCGTCGGTGAGGAGCGTCGAGGAGACGACGATGCCGTCCCGGACGGTGAGCCCGGCGTCGGCGGCGAGCCGGGTCGCCGGTTCGATGCCGAGTCCGACCACGACCGCGTCGGCGGTCACCTCGGACCCGTCGTCGAGGGTCAGCGTGACGCCACCCTCGTGCTCGGACCCGTGGTCCACCCGGCGCCCGAGCCGGAGCTCCACGCCGTGGTCGACGAAGCGCTGCTGGAACGCCCGGGCGAGGTCCTCCGGGAACATCCGGCCGCCGACGACCTCGTCCGGGTCGACGAGCGTCACCCGGGCGCCGTTCTGCACGACGCCGGCCGCGATCTCGGTGCCGATGTACCCGCCACCGACGACGGCCACGTGGGCCCCGGCGTCGGCGAGCTCGCGGAGGCGTCGGTAGTCGGTGGCGCTCCGGTAGTCGAGCACCCGGTCGGACGGCGACAGCCCGGGGAGCCCGCGGGGCTTGCCGCCGGTCGCGAGGAGCAGTCGCTCGTAGCCGTGGGTGTGCCCGTCCGAGGTCGTGACGGTCTTCGCCGCGCGGTCGATCGCCGTCACCGCGGTGCCGAGCACGAACGTCGCGCCGGTCTCCTCGGTGTGCAGGTCGACCTTCTCGTCCCAGCTGAAGTCCGGGTCGGTCCACAGCTTCTTCGAGAGCGCCGGCCGGGCGTACGGCCGGTCGACGTCCTCGCTGATGATGCCGATCGAGCCGTCGGCATCGAGTTCGCGGACACCGCGGGCAGCGGCGTCGGCGACCATCCCGCCGCCGACGACGAGGTAGCGGAAGTCGGTCATGGCGTCTCCTAGATCGTTGCGACCGAGCCGGAGTCGACCCGGTAGTTCGAGCCGTTCACGAAGCTGGCGAGGTCGGAGCAGAGGAACGCGATGACGTTCGCGACCTCCTCCGGCTCGCCGCGACGCTGCAGCTCCATGTACGGGCGCTCGTCGTCGAGGAACGACGCGATCGCCTCGTCGAAGGTCTGGCCGGTCTCCTCGGCACGCTTCCTCATCATCGCGTCGGTCATCGGCGTGTGGATGAACGCCGGCGACACGGTGTTCACGAGCAGGCCCTCCTTCGCGTAGGTGCGGGAGAGGCCCTTCGCGAAGGACAGCACCCCGGCCTTGGCCGCGCAGTAGGGGAGCTCGTCGTCGTACGGCTGCGACGCGTCCTCGGACACGAGGTAGACGATGCGACCCCAGCCGCCCTGGCGCAGGTCACCGATGAACTCACGCGTGATCCGCACCGGCCCCATCAGGTCGACGTCGATGGTGTCGAGCCATCCCTGTTCGTCGATCTCGTGGAACAGGCCCTGGGCGCCCGTGACGCCGGAGGACTGCACGAGGATGTCGATCTCGCCGACGGCGTCGCGCACCCTGGTGTGCAGGTCGGCCAGGCTCGCGGCGCTCGTGACGTCCGCGGCGAAGGCGTGCAGCCTGCCGTACGGCGCCTCGAGCTGGTCGGCGCTGTTGTCGAGCTGCGACTGGTCGAGGTCCGACACGACCACGGTCGCACCCTCCGCGAGGAGGATGCGAGCCGTGTTCCAGCCGATGCCGGAGTCCGCGCCGAAGACCAGGGCGGTCTTGCCCTGGATCCCGAGGTCCACCTGGTGGCCGCTACGCGTGCGCCGAGGCGTCCGCGACCGCGGGCGTGGTGGCCGAGGCGAGCGGGGTGCTCGGTGCGCGGTTCTCGGCCGAGACCATCCACGCGAGCTGCTCGAGGCGCTCGATGAAGCCGTGCAGCAGGTCGGCCGTCGTCGGGTCTTCCTCGTCGACCTCGTCGTGGACGTCGCGCATGGTGCCGGTCGCCTGGTAGAGGCGGAGCGTCACCTGGTCGATGGCGTCGTGCGTGGTGATCTCGCCCTCGGGGAACTGGTCGAGGTGGCTCGACGCCGCGACGGTGCTCGAGCGGCCGTCCGGGACCGCGTACAGGGCGCGCATGCGCTCGGCGGTGTCGTCGGCGAACTCACGTGCGGCGTCGACGATCTCGTCGAGCTGGAGGTGGAGGTCCCGGAAGTTGGTCCCGAGGATGTTCCAGTGGGCCTGCTTGCCCTGCAGGTGCAGGTCGATGAGGTCCACGAGGACCGCCTGGAGGTTCTTGGCGAGCTTGTCCGATGCGTGCATGATCGGTTCCTTCCGCGTTGGTGACCGGTACCAGACCGGTCTACGCGGTGCGGCAGGACGTCCGCTCAGAGGACGCGTCCCCCGTGGTCCGATCAGTGCGTGACGGCGGGGTCGACCTGGTCGACGGCGGAGCGCATCTGCTCGAGGAACACGGCGACGACGCGGGCGTCCTCGGGGGAGAGCCCCTCGGCGATGCCCATCATCCGACGGTGCATGATGCCGAGGGTCGCGCGGACCTCTTCGTCGGTCTCGGTGGTCGGGGTGATCACGAGCGCGCGGCGGTCGGTCGGGTGCGGGTCGCGGCGGACGTGGTTCGACTTCACGAGGCGGTCGATGAGGATCGTGGTCGAGGCCGACGAGATCTTGAGGTACGCCGCCAGGTCCTTCGGCTTCACGGTGCGTCCGGCGCGCTGCGCCTGCAACAGGAAGCGCACCGCGAGCAGGTCGGTCTCGCCCATGCCCATCGAGTCGCGGGTGCGTCGACGCATCGCGGTCTCGGCGGCGCGGTACCGGCGGAGGGCGTTCAGGACGGTGACGCCCCGCTGGGTCGCGTCGTCATCGGGGAACCAGTACCCGGACGCTTCCGTGATCTCCTGCGTGGACATGGCGTTCAGGGTAGCCCGTCTCGTTGCTAGAGCGTCTAGGGATCTCACGGGATGCGGTCTCCCGCACCCGTGGACGGACGGGAGGCGCGGTGCGAGCCCGCACCGCGCCTCCCGTCCGTCGTCACGTGCGTGACGTCGTCAGGCTGCGGCCTGCTCCTCGGTCGCCTCGGCGAGCGCGGTGAGGGCGCCCTGGACGAGCGTGGTGACCTCGGCGTCCTCGCGCGGGTGGGTCTCGGCGAACCGGACCACCGACTGCGGGATGGCGACCTTGACGTCCTCGAGGACCTTCGCGCCGGCGATCCCGGCGACCTTGCGGGCGTCGTCGTGCGCCCAGACGCCGCCGAACTGGCCGAAGGCCGAGCCGATGACGGCGAGCGGCTTGCCGGACAGCGGCGAGGCGCCGAACGGACGCGAACCCCAGTCCAGCGCGTTCTTCAGGACGGCCGGGATGGTCCCGTTGTACTCGGGGGTGACGAGCAGGACGGCGTCGGCGGCGGCGACCGCGTCGCGGAAGGCGACGGCCGAGGCGGGCGGGGTGTCGCCGTCGATGTCCTCGTTGTAGAAGGGCAGGTCGACGATGCCGTCGAAGGTCGACAGCTCGATGCCCTCCGGGGCGTGGTGCGCAGCCGCCTCGGCGAGCTTGCGGTTGATGGACTCGGCGCGGAGGCTGCCGACGAGGGCGAGGACGTTCGTCATCGGGGATCCTTACTGGTTCTGTGACGGAAAGGTGTCATCGACAACCAATGCGTGCGCGTGGACCCCTATTCCCGGTCCGGTGGATCGTCGGTACGTTGGCGACGTGAGCACGCTTCGGACGCCGGCCAGCACGCCCCGTACGACCGACCCGGACTGGTGGCGGAACGCCGTCGTCTACCAGGTCTACCCGCGGAGCTTCGCGGACACGGACGCCGACGGGCTCGGCGACCTCGCGGGCGTGACGAGCCGCGTGCCCTACCTGGCGTCGCTCGGCGTCGACGCGGTCTGGCTGTCGCCGTTCTTCCCCTCCCCGCTGGCGGACGGCGGCTACGACGTCGCCGACTACCGGGACGTCGACGATCGCCTGGGCACACTCGACGACTTCGACGCACTGGTCCGTGCGCTCCACGAGCACGACATCCGGCTGATCGCGGACATCGTCCCGAACCACACCTCGGACGAGCACGCGTGGTTCCGTGCCGCGCTCGCCGCGGGCCCCGGCTCGCCCGAGCGCGCTCGCTACGTGTTCCGGGACGGTGCCGGTGCCGACGGTTCGCTCCCGCCGAGCGACTGGGTGTCGAACTTCGGCGGCAGCGCCTGGACCCGCGTGCCCGACGGCCAGTGGTACCTGCACCTGTTCGCGCCCGAGCAGCCGGACCTCGACTGGTCGAACCCGGAGGTCCGCGCCGACTTCGAGGACACGCTGCGCTTCTGGTCCGACCGCGGGGTCGACGGCTTCCGGGTGGACGTCGCGCACGGCCTGGCGAAGGACCTGTCGACCCCGTACCGTCCGTCCGACGAGCACCACCTGCCGCTCGACGGCTCCGACCCGCTCTACGACCGCGACGAGGTGCACGAGATCTTCGCGGCGTGGCGCCGGGTGCTCGACGAGTACGACCCGCCGCGAGCCGCCGTGGCGGAGGCCTGGGCGCCCGCGCCGCGCCGCGTGCTCTACGCCCGGCCGACCGAGCTCGGGCAGGCGTTCAACTTCGACCTGCTCGAGGCGCCGTTCGAGGCCGCGGCGTTCCGGGGCATCATCGACCGGAACCTGTCGGCGTCGGCGCAGTCCGGGGCGTCGAGCACGTGGGTGCTGTCGAACCACGACGTCGTCCGGCACGCGACCCGGTACGGCCTGCCGGACGGCACGGACACCGATGCGTGGCTCATGACCGACGGCACGACACCGTCGCTCGATCGTGCACGGGGGCTCCGGCGGGCGCGGGCGGCGACGCTGCTGATGCTGGCGCTGCCCGGTTCGTCGTACGTCTACCAGGGCGAGGAGCTCGGGCTGCAGGAGGCCGCGGCGATCCCGCACGAGGCGCTGCAAGATCCGAAGTGGATCCGCACCGGGCACACCGTGAAGGGGCGGGACGGGTGTCGCGTGCCGATCCCGTGGACCACGTCCGGGCCGTCGTTCGGGTTCGGGGCGGTCGCACCGCACCTGCCGCAGCCGGCCGACTTCGGGGCGTCCTCGGTCGAGGCGGAGGACGGCGACCCCGGGTCGACCCTCTCCCTCTACCGCGCGGCGACCGCCGCCCGACGGGACCTGCAGCGGGGCGAGGACCTCGCGTGGATCGAGGCGCCGGACGGGGTCGTGGCGTTCGCGCGGCACGACGGGTGGCGTTCCGTCACGAACTTCGGGACCGAGCCGGTGGAGCTGCCCGCCGGCGAGGTCGTCGTCTCGTCCGGTCCGCTCGGCCACGGGGTGCTCCCCGGGGAGACCACCGTCTGGTTGCGCTGAGCCGGACTCTTCCTCCACAGCCAGGAGGCGCGGGGACGCGTTCCACAGATCGGCCGATGCCCGCCTGACGGGGACCCTCCGGTCGCGACGATCGGGGCATGACAGCTCCCAACACCCCGCCGGGCGGTCGACCGCCCGCCAGGTCACGCCGGCTCCGCCGCGTCGCGGCCGTCGCGTCCGTCCTGACCGCGCTCGGTGTCCTCGCGGCACCCGGCCTCGTGCCGTCGGCCTCCTCGGCCGACGAGCTCGCCTTCCCCTACGAGAACCAGTTCTCCACCGCTGCCGGCGGCGCCCTGCACGGCGACGCGGCGATCGTCGACGGGCGGCTCCGGCTGACCGACGACGTCAAGGACCAGGCGGGGGCGTGGTCGATGCAGGACACGTTCCCGTCCGACCTCGGGCTCGAGATCGAGTTCAGCTACGCGATGTACCGCGACGTGGACGACCCGGGTGCCGACGGCCTGCTGCTGTTCCTCGCGGACGGCGCCGCCGAGCAGGGCGTCGGGTCGTTCGGGGCCGGGCTCGGGTACGCGTGCCGACGCGAGACGTCCCAGGGCGGTGGCCTCTCCTGCGACCTGCCCGGGGTGCCCGGCGGCTTCGCGGGCATCGCGGTCGACCACTACGGCAACTTCTCGACGCCGATCAACTACTCCGGTCCCGGGGCGCGCCCGGACACCGTGTCGATCCGCGGCTCCGGCGACGGGGTGCTCGGCTACCGCTGGGTCGGCGCGGCCCCCGCGCCCGGTGGCACGGAGACCGCCGGGGCGACGCTCCGGAAGGTCCGTGTGACCCTGCTCCCCGGTGACGCCGGGGAACTCGCGGTCACCGTCCGGCTGCAGGACGGGGACCGGATGCGGACCGTGCTCGACCGGGTCCCCCTGCACGGCGACGGCCAGGCACCGCTGCCGAGAACGCTCCGCCTCGGGTTCGCGGGGGCGACGGGCAGCCACGTCAACGTGCACGAGGTCGACGCCCTGCGCGTCTGGACGCCGACGGACGTCGCCGTCACACACGACCTCGCGCCGAGCGTCCCGGCGGGTGCCGACGTCGAGTACACGGTGACCGCACGGAACGCCGGCGTGAACGCGTCGGACCCGAGCGCGCTCGAGGTCGACGTGCCCGAAACCCTGCGCGACGTCACGTGGACCTGCTCGGCGGCCGCTGGGTCGTCGTGCGGGACCGAATCGGGCACCGGCGACGTCGCCACCGATCTCGGCCTGCCGCGCGACGGGACGGCCACGGTGACGATCCGCGGCCGCACCGCCGACGACGCCGAGGGCACGCTCGAGAGCGTCGCGACGATCCGACCGGCGCCCCGGACCGCCGACACGAACGAGGACGACAACACCTCGGCGGCGAGCACCACGGTCGCCGCCCGGGTGGACGCGCACGTCGAGACGGACAAGTCCGTGTCCCCCTCGACCGCGGTCGAGCCCGGTGACGAGGTCGAGTACACGATCACCGCCCGCAATCGGGGCCCGGGTACCGCCGAGGACGTCGGGGCGGTCGACGAGCTGCCGAGCGCGATGCGGTTCGTCGGGTCGCCGGACGACTGCACGGCCGAGGGGCAGGACGTGACCTGTCGCTCCGGTGCCGCGCTCGCCGCGGGGGAGACCGTGTCGTTCCGGATCCGGGCGCAGCTCGACCCGGCGTACTCCGGGGACGGGTCGGACGTGGTGAACGTGGCCACCGCGACGTCGCCGAGCGATCCGGACGGCGGCGACCCGTCGCCGGGCGTCGGGATCGTGGTGGTCCCCGGCGGCGACGGCGGTGGTGACGGCGGCGACGGCGGCCCCGACGGGCCGGGTGACGGCGGGGACGCTGACACGGGTCCGCGCGACCGGGCGCCCGACGACCGCGGGGCCCGTCCCGCCGGGGACGGTGGAGACGGCGGGGACGCTGGGCCGGCCCGGACCGGAGCGCTCGCCTACACCGGCACGGAGGAGCTCGGCGTGGTCGCGGCGGTGGCCGCCGTCGGTGTGGCGGCCGGGGCGACGTGCTGGTGGCTCGCGCGGCGGCGTGCGCGCCGACGTGCGGCGGAGGACGAGGTCGGGTCGACGCCCCGCTGACCCCTCGCCGACGCCTGCTGGTTCGAGCATCCTCAGCGGCCGATCGCCCCGCGCGGTCGGCCGCTGCACCGTGCGGCGGTAGGATCGAACCACGATCCGCATGCCCGAAAGAGGTCTCGTGTCCGACTCCGTGGACGACTCCGGCCAGCGCGCGCGGTACTGGCCGATCCCCGTCCTCCGGGCCGTGCCAGCCGCGATCGTGGCCATCGTCATCACCTTCTCGTCCAACCACGCGGCGGGCTACGGCCTGCTGCTGTTCGGTGGGTTCGCGGCGGTGGACGGGCTCGTGCTGCTGCTCGCGGGCACGACGCGGCTCCCGGTGGACGGACGGTCGCGCCGGACGACCCTCCTGCAGGCGGTGATCACCCTCGTCGCCGCGGTCGCCGCGTTCGCGTGCAACGGCCTCGGCCTGCCGGCGTTCATCGCGGTCGTCGTCGCCTTCGCCGTCCTCACGGGGGCGCTCGAGCTCACGCAGGGGCTCCGCGCCCGTGGGCGTTCGCCCTTCGCCCGCGACTGGACGACCGTCGGCGGCCTGACGCTGCTGCTCGCCATCGCCTTCCTGGTGACGCCGCCCGACTACTCGCAGGAGCTCGGCGGTGTCGAGCGGGTCACCGGCACGCTGGACGCCTCGATCGTCCTCGTCGGCCTGCTCGGCGCCTACCTCGCCATCACCGCGGTCTTCCACGTGATCGCCGGCCTCTCGCACAAGTGGGGAACGGCGGCCCCGGCCGCAACCCCGGACGGAGCACCACACGCATGACCACCCCCAGCCGTCGCGACCGCCTGCGCCCGGTCGAGCTCCTCGGGATCTCCGCGATCGTCGCGGTCTTCACCGGGCTCGTCGTGCTGCTCGCCACGCGTGAGCTCCAGCTCGCCGCGATCTTCCTCGGCATCGCGTTCATCGTCGTCGTGGTCGTCCTCGCGATGCTGCAGCTCGCGTCGACGAGCGACCAGGACGACAACGACATGCTCGGTGGTCACAAGACCCCGGGTGAAGGAGACGGCAACGACTTCCACTGAGTCGGAGGCCGCCCCCGCGGTGCCGTCACGGCGGCCGTTCCAGGGCGACCCGGGCCTGCCGCAGCGGTACCGGCACCGGTACCTCATCCTCGCGGTCTGCTGCATGAGCCTGTTCATCGTCTCGATGGACGCCACCGTGGTGAACGTCGCACTGCCCTCGATCGGGCGTGAACTCGGCAGCTCGATCTCCGGGCTGCAGTGGACGATCGACGCCTACACGCTCGTCCTCGCCAGCCTGCTGCTGCTCTCCGGCTCCACCGCCGACCGCATCGGCCGCCGCACCACCTTCCAGATCGGGCTCGCGCTCTTCACGGTCGGGTCGCTGCTGTGCTCGCTCGCGCCCGGGGTGGGCTGGCTCGTCGTCTTCCGCATGGTCCAGGCGGTGGGCGGTTCGATGATGAACCCGGTCGCGATGTCGATCATCACGGCCACCTTCGACGACGCGAAGGAGCGTGCCCGCGCCGTCGGCGTCTGGGGTGCCGTCGTCGGTGTGTCGATGGGGCTCGGTCCGCTGGTCGGCGGCGCGCTGACGGACACCGTCGGCTGGCGCGCGATCTTCTGGATCAACGTGCCGATCGGCATCGCGGCGATCGTGCTGACGTTCCTGTTCGTCCCCGAGTCGAAGTCGCCGAAGCCCCGACGGCTCGACCCCGTCGGGCAGGTGCTCGTGATCGTGCTCCTGGCGACGCTCGTCGGCGGGCTCATCGAGGGGCCGCGGCTCGGCTGGACGTCACCGGCCGCCCTCGGGCTGTTCGTCCTCGCCGCAGCGTCCCTCGTCGTGCTCGTCGCCGTCGAGCGCCGTCGCCGCGAACCGCTCATCGACGTCCGGTTCTTCCGGAGCATCCCGTTCTCGGCCGCGGTCGTCACCGCGATCGGCGCGTTCGGCGCCAACGGGGCGTTCCTCTTCCTCAACGCGCTCTACCTGCAGGAGGTCCGGGGCATGTCGCCGTTCCAGGCCGGCCTGTGGACGCTGCCCGCGGCGGTCGCCACGATGCTCGTCTCGCCGCTGTCCGGGCGTCTCGTCGGCTCGATCGGCACCCGGGTCCCGCTCGTCCTCGCCGGCATCGGCGTCGGCGGCGCCGGGGCGATCCTCACGACGATCGACGCCACGACACCGATGTGGGTGCTCGTCGTCGCCTTCGTGCTGTTCGGGTTCGGGTTCGGCATGGTGAACGCGCCGATCACGAACACGGCCGTCTCGGGCATGCCCCGCGCGCAGTCCGGGTCCGCTGCGGCCGTCGCGTCCACGAGCCGGCAGACCGGGGTGTCGCTCGGGGTCGCACTCGCCGGCACCGTGACCGGCGCGAGTGCGGTCGCGACCGTCGGCGCCGGGTTCGCCGTGGCCACGCACGCGATGTGGTGGATCGTCGTCGGCATCGGTGTGGGGATCGTCCTCGTCGGGTACCTGTCGACCTCGGCTGCGGCGAAGCGCTCGGTCGCCGGCATCGCGCACCTGCTCGACGCCTGATCCGCTCGGGCGACCGACACGCCCGGGATCACGTTTTCGCCACGGTCCTGTCACGATCGCGCGTGCAGCCGACACCTCTGGAGTGAAGGAGGTGGGATGTGGACGTGACGACCGGCACCGACACGGACGAGGCGATCGTCCGTGCGATGGCACGGGGCGACAAGAGCGCGCTCGCCCGGGCGTTCGACCGGTACGCCGCGACCCTCACCCGCTACGCCTGGGCACTCGTCGACGACCGCCAGGACGTCGAGGAGATCGTGCAGGACGCCTTCTTGACGCTCTGGCAGCGTGCCGAGACCCTCGAGCTGCCCGCGGACACGATGCTCCCGTGGCTGCTCGTCGTCTGCCGGAACCACGCGTTCAACACCGGCCGGAAGCAGGCCCGCCGTCGCGCCGACGAACTCCCCGAGCAGCTCGCCGCACCCGAGGACCACGCCGAGGCCCGTGAGCGCCTCCGCTGGGTCCGCGACGAGATCGCCGCGCTCCCCGAGACCGACCGACGCATCTGCGAACTGTGCCTCCTCGAGGGGCACTCCTACGCCGAGGCCGCCGAGATGCTGGGCCTCAGCGTCGGTGCGGTCACCCAGCGGGTCTCCCGCTCCCGACGCCGACTCAAGAAGGTGGTGATGCACGATGAACACTGAGCCCCCCGAGGGAGACGACCTGCAGCGCATGCTCGTCTCGATGAAGCAGAACGTCCTCGAACGTGCCACCCCGCGTCCGAAGCGGCGTCGGTTCCGTCCGGGCATCGCGCTCGGCGTCATCGGCCTGCTGGCGATCGGCACCGCGACGGGCGCCGTGGCCCTGTCGCTGTCGCAGCAGGAGACGCCCGTCGCCGCGCCGACGACGAGCCGGGTACCGGAGCCCGCACCGTCCGCGACGACGCCGACGTCCGCGCCGATCACGCAGCGCCCGACACCGCGTCCGACCCCGACGCCGGTCAACACGACGGCGACGATCCCGACCGACTGCCGTGCACTCGTCCCGGCGTCCGACTACGACCGGTTCTTCGGCGACGTCCCATTGCAGCGGGTGCTCCCGGTCGCGGAAGGGCTGCCCGCTGAAGCCACGCCTCCGCCGGTGGCGGGTAACGGATCGGGACTGCCGGAGACCGACTTGTACTGCCTGTGGCGTGATCCGGCTGCGGACATCACGGGGCTCGCCGTGACGATGGGCCACGGCTCGCCGGAGGAGCTCGCGAACGGAGAGCGCAGCTACTACGAGGGGTGGTCGCCGACGTGCGAGGAGTCCGACGGCATCCGGATCTGCCGGCAGACCAGGCCCGATCCGCAGTACGGCACGGACTGGAGCAGAACCCGCTACGTCCGCGGCGACACCTGGTTGGAGATCGACCAGGCCAACTTCCCGACCGACAACCTGCTGGGTGCGATCGTCGGGGAGATCTGGGGGGACTGACGGCCTGGAGGCGCGTGGCGGGGACGACCCGCGCCTCCAGTCCGTCGGTGGGGGACGACCGGAATCCGGCCGCTCAGCCCGGCTGCGCAGCGACGTCGACGCGCGCCGCCAAGATGTCGCGCGCCAGCGCGCGCACCGCTCGGTTCGGCTCCGGACTCGTCCGCATCGCGAGTCCGATGCGCAGGGGATCGACCTCGTCCTCGAGCTCGAGAACCGCACCGTCGTGGCGCACCCCGGAGTCCGGGACGACGCCGACGCCGAGGCCGGCCGACGCGAACCGGATCACCGCGGGCATGTCGTTCATCTCCGCGACGATCCGCCGCCGGATCCCGAGCCGCTCCAGCGCGGTGTCGAGGATGATCCGGTTGCCGAAGCCGTGCGCGGTGTCGATGAACGGCTCGTCGGCGAGCTCGGCGAGCGAGACCGAGCGACGACCGGCGAACCGGTGGTCGGCGGCGGTGAAGACCCGGAACGGCATCTCGCGGAGCGGCGCCACCTCGACCCCGGCCGGGACCGCCGGCAGGCCCGTGTAGGCGATGTCGAGCCGCCCGGCGACCAGATCCTGCACGAGCCCGGTCGTCCCGGAGGGCGAGGTCATGAGCTCCACCGCGACCAGCGGGTGCCGCTGCCGGAACCGCCGCAGTACGCCCGTGAGGTCGACGATGTCCATGCTCGTGAAGATGCCGAGCCGGACCCGTCCCCGCAGGTCGGCGTCGTCGACGGTCGCGAGGTCGCGCATCCGGTCGAGGGACTCCAGCACGGCGCGGGCGTGGGGGAGCAGGTCCTCACCAGCGGTCGTCAGCACGAGGTGCCGTCCGGTGCGGTCGAACAGCCGGACCCCGAAGCTCCGCTCGAGTGACGCGATCCCCGCGGACACCGTGGACTGCGCCGCCCAGAGCCGTTCGGCGGCGCGGGTGACGCTGCCCTCGGCGGCGACGGTGACGAACTGTTCGAGCAGGCGGGTCTCCACCGGCTCAGTATCGATCAGGTCGATGGACGACATCAAGAGCATCCGTTGGACTCGATGGGTGTTCGGCGGGACGATCGGAGCATGTCAACCGCCACCGCATCCGCTCCCACGTCGTCGACCGTCGCCACCGCGAGCGAGCGCGTCGCCGCCCCGCGTGGACGACGAGCGCACACGCGCCGTCGGCACGGCGTCGGGTTCTGGGCCGTGGCGTTCGCGTTCCTCGCGGTGATGGCGTTCGCGACCGTGCCCGCACCGCTCTACGTCATCTACCAGGCACGCGACGGCTTCCCGACCTTCACGACGACCGTGGTCTTCGCGGCGTACGGCGTGGGCGTCGTCGGGTCCCTGTACCTCGCCGGACACCTCAGCGACGTGCACGGACGGCGTCCGCTCATCCTCGTGTCGGTGGCGCTCGAGCTCGTCGCAGCGGTGCTCTTCCTGCTCTGGAACGACGTCAGCGGCCTCATCGTCGCCCGGCTCGTGACCGGCCTCGGGGTCGGGCTCCTGACGGCGACGGCGACCGCGCACCTCGGCGAGCTGCGGGTCCGGGCGACGGGCTCGCAGTCGTCGGCCGGCGGGGCGGGCGTGGTCGCGGGGGTGGTGAACCTCGGCGGGCTGTCGCTCGGCGCCCTCGTCGGCGGAGCGCTCGCGGAGTTCGTCGGGCAGCCGCTCATGGTGCCGTACGTCGTGTTCGTCGTGGCGCTGGCCGTCGCGTTCGTGGTGGTGCTCGCCGCCCCGGAGACCGTCGACCGTCCCACGTCGCCCGTGCCCTACCGCCCGCAGCGACTGCAGGCGCCGGAGGGGCAGGCCGGAGCGTTCTGGACCGCCGGCACCGCCGCGTTCGCCGCGCTCGCGGTGCAGGGACTCTTCACCTCGGTCGCGCCGACGTTCCTCGGGACGACCTTCCACGTGACCGACCGGCTCGCCGCCGGAGCCACGACGTTCGGGGTGTTCGCCGCGAGCGCGGTGTCGCAGATCGTCTTCGCCCGGCTGTCGCAGCGGGCGCAGATCCGCCTCGGGATGGTCCTGCTCGTCGGTGGTCTGGTCGTCCTGGCCGGTGCCGCGGTGGTGCTGCAGGTGGCCGGGTTCATCGGTGGCGGGGTCGTCGCGGGAGCCGGCGTCGGGCTGCTGTTCCGCGCGTCGATCGGCAGCGCGGGCGCCCTCGTCGGCCCGGAACGTCGCGGCGGAGTCCTCGCCGCGACCTTCCTCATCGCCTACGCCGGGCTGACCGTGCCGGTGGTGGCGGTCGGGGCTGCGCTCCTCGTGCTGCCGACGCTGCCCGTGCTGCTCGGGTACGTCGTGTTCGTGGTCGTACTGGCCGTCGTCGCCGGGACCCGCCTGGCGGCGCGGGCCTGAGCGCTGGTCCGCGTCCCGCGTTGCGCGTTCGACTGCGTCCCGCGGCCGGTCCAGGAGGCACGACACCCGTCCGGCATACTGGGCGCGTGTCCCAGAAGCGCAACCGTTCCGTCATCACCGGCGTCGCCGCCGTGCTGGCCGCCGGCCTCGTGGCCGGTGGCGTCGCACTGACGGCGCAGCGCGGTGCGGACGACCCGGTGCTCGGGGGCACGGCGGCCAGCGTCGTCCCGAGTGCGACCGCCGGCGGGGGCGCGACGAAGGACGGCACGGTGACGATCACCCGCACCGGCCCGGACCTGCCCGGCGACGCCGTCCTCGACCGCTGCGACCGGAGCACCCGCGAGACCGTGGCCCGGTACGACACCGAGGCGCTCGGCACGGTCGTGCTGCAGTGCGGGAACTCCGGCCAGGGCTACGAGCACATCCGGGTCCGGCACACCGCGGACTGGGAGGACGTCGTGACCGGCCACGGCTCCCGGGACTGGGACGACGCGATGCTCACCGCGGTGCAGTCCGCCCTCGAGGCACCGGCGACCGGGTACCCGCAGGACGCCGGCGACGGCAAGGTCTGCTTCGCCGCTCCCGTGCGGTTCGACGACGGGTCTCGCCCCGAGGCCGAGCCCTTCGTCCGCGTGATCGTGTCGGCCACCACCGACCGCGTGATCACGGCGTTCCCCACGAGCGACGGCGGCTGCTGACCTCGTCCCCGGGCGACGGTGGTGCGCTCAGCACCGCCTAGGCGTGCACCTCGTGCTCGTGCCGCCGGTGCGACGCCGGCTCCAGCTGGAACGTCGAGTGCTCCACGGGGACGTCGAAGTGCTCCGCCACGCACTGCTGCAGCTCGTCGAGGATCCGCGGGGCGTGCGCCGTCGAGAAGCACTCGTCGTCCACCACCACGTGGGCGGTCAGGTTGGGCACCCCGGTCGCCACGAGGGTCGCGTGCAGGTCGTGCACGGCGATGACGTGGTCGAGCTCGAGGATGTGCCCCCGGACGTCGTCGAGGTCGAGCCCCGGGGGCGTCGACTCGAGCAGCACGTTGGCGGTCTCGCGCAGCAGCCGGATCGCCCGCGGCAGGATGAGCAGCCCGATCAGGATCGCCGCGACCGAGTCCGCCCGCTCCCACCCGGTCAGCATGAGGACCACCGCGGCGGCGATGACCGCGACGGAGCCGAGGGTGTCGTTGAGGACCTCGAGCCGGGCGGCCCGCGAGGTGAACCCCTCGCCGGAGGCCCGGAGCAGTACGGCGTACGCCACGAGGTTGCCCACGAGCCCGATGATCCCGAACACGAGCAGCGGCCCGGAGTGGATCTCGGCCGGCACGAACAGCCGCTGGATCGCCGAGATGATCACGTAGACGCCGACGGCGAGCAGGATCGCCGCCTGCGCCGTGGCCCCGAGCACCTCAGCACGCTGGAAGCCCCACGTGCGCTGCGCGGTCGGCGAGCGTCGTGCGAGTCGCGTCGCCACCAGGCCGATGCCGAGCCCGCCGGTGTCGACGACCATGTGCCCGGCGTCGACGAGCAGGGCGAGCGATCCGGTCACGACGGCACCGACGACCTCGGCCAGCAGGATCGTCGCCGAGATGCAGAACGCGATGAGCAGTGCGCGCTCGGACGCGTGCCCGTGCGAGTGCCCTGCTCCGTGGTCGTGTCCCATGCGCATCATCGTAGGGATCCGCACCGACGACATGCCAGGATCGGGACGTGACCCGGTCGCCCTACGAGCTGTCCACGCCGCCCGACGTGCTGGCCCGGTTGCACCCGCGACTGTCGACGTACTTCGGTGCGATCCCGCCCGGACACGTCGGCCGCGGCGAGGGTGTCTTCGACGTCGTCGGCACACCCCGCCGCTGGCTCTGGCCGGTGCTCGCGTGGTTCGCCCGCGACGCCGTCATGTTCCCGGTCTGGGAACGGGACGTCCCCTTCACGGTCGAGAACCGCCCGGCTCGCGTCGGTCGCGGGCCGGCGGTCCAGGAGGGTCGGGTCGCCGTCCGCGCGCACCGCACCTTCCGCTTCCGCTCCGGTACCCGCACGATGGTCGACGCCATCACCGCCGGACCCGACGGGCTCGTCGACCACCTCGGTCGCCGTGGGCGCGTCAGCGCCCTGCTCCGGGCGGAGGTCGACGCGCACGGCCCGGACGCGGGCGCCCTGCGCCTGGTCTCCACCCGTGTGTCGTTCCGTGCGCTGGGACGCGAGGTGCGCCTCCCGAGCCGCATCGCACCGCGTGTGACGCTCGTGGAACGATTCGATGACGATGCCGACCAGCAGCGCGTGTCCCTGGTGCTCTCGGCCCCGCTGGTCGGCACGCTGTACCGGTACGAGGGGGCGTTCCGGTACGAGATCGCGCCGGACACAGGACGGGGATGAGATGAGCGACCACAAGGGCCGCGCCGTGATCGCGGGGGCGAG
This sequence comes from Curtobacterium sp. GD1, assembly GCF_020882855.1. Taxonomy (NCBI): domain Bacteria; kingdom Bacillati; phylum Actinomycetota; class Actinomycetes; order Micrococcales; family Microbacteriaceae; genus Curtobacterium; species Curtobacterium sp. GD1. The sequence goes on from NZ_JAFEVQ010000020.1 coordinate 66,206, forward strand.
CGGCTTCGTCGGGCAGTACCTGCAGGACGCCTTCCGCGACGAGGGCTACGAGGTCGTCACGATCGGCCGCACCGGGGACGCCGTGTGGGGCAACACCATGCGGATCCGCGAGCTCGTGGACGGGGCCGCGCTCGTCGTGAACATGGCCGGCAAGAGCGTCAACTGCCGGTACGGGCGCCGGAACCGGGCGGAGATCATCCGCTCCCGGGTCGACACCACGCTCGAACTGGCCGAGGCGATCCGCACGAGCGAGCACCCGCCGCCGCTGTGGGTGAACGCCTCGACGGCGACGATCTACCGGCACGCCGACGACCGCCCCCAGGACGAGGCGACGGGCGAGCTCGGCGAGGGGTTCTCGGTCTCGGTCGCGAAGGCGTGGGAGGACGCCCTGTCCGCGGTCGACCTGCCCGGCACCCGCCGCGTGGCGCTCCGGATGGCGATCGTGTTCGGCGACGGCAGCGCCCTCGTGCCGTTGCTCCGGCTGGCGCAGGCGGGACTCGGCGGGCCGCAGTACGACGGCCCGTGGTTCCCGACGCGCTCCCGGCTCCGTGCCGGCACCTACTACGTGAACCGGCACACCCGGGGCCGGCAGCGGTTCAGCTGGGTGCACATCGCGGACGTCCTCGGGGCGATCCGCTTCGTCCGCGACCACGAGGACATCGACGGCGCGGTCAACGTGTCCAGCCCGAACCCGTCGGACAACCGCACCGTGATGGCCACCATCCGGGACGCCGTCGGGCGACGCTTCGGGATCCCGACGTGGCGGTGGATGCTCGAGCTCGGGTCGTTCGCGATCCGGACCGAGACGGAGCTCGTGCTGAAGAGCCGGTGGGTGGTGCCGACGCGCCTGGTCGAGGCCGGGTACGAGTTCCGCTACCCGCACCTGCGCGGCGCACTCGCCGGGATCATCGCGGAGCGTCGGCAGCACCGGGGCTGAGCGCCGGCGTCGGCGCCGGTGCCGGTGCCGGCGGGGGCGGGGGCGGGTCGCCGAGGTCGCTCGAACTGCCGCCCCGGCCGTCGGCGGACGGCACGTCGTGCGACCTCGGCGGAGCGTCCGCGGCGTGTGGTGCGACCTCGACCGGCGACGACGCCGGGCGGACCCGCGCAGGGCGGACCCGTGCCGGGCGGGACCGCGCCGGGCGGGACCGCGCGGGCCGGGACGACCACAGCACGGCCGCCACCACGACGACCCCGGCCGCGATCTCCACCGCGTCCGGCACCTCCCCGAACGCCACCCACGAGGCGAACACCCCGACCACGGGCACGAGCATCGAGAACGGCGCGACGGTGCTCGACGGGTACGCCGCCATCAGCCGCGACCAGATGCCGTACCCGACGAGGGTCGCCACCAGCACGATGTAGAGCAGCCCGAGGTCCGCCGGCAGCGCCTCCGCGGTGAACGCCGTCCCGAGCGCGTTCCCGATGCGCGACGGCCCCTCGACGACGAACGACAGGACGGCCATCGGCACCGGCGGCACGATCGACCACCACAGCGTCAGGTGCAGCGGGTTGGCCGCCCCGGCCCGACGGGTCGCGACGTTGCCGATCGCCCACCCGAGCGCCCCGCACAGCGCGAGCACGACGGGCAGCAGCGCTGCCGCCTGCGCCCGGTGCACGGCGATCGCCGCCAGGGCCGCCACCGCGATCGTGACCCCGATCACCTGCCGGCCGGTGAGCCGCTCGCGCAGGAACACCCCGGCGAGCACCACCGTGAACGGCGCCGACGCCTGCAGGACGAGTGACGCCAACCCGGACGGGAGCCCCGCGGCCATGCCGAGGTACAGGAACGCGAACTGCAGGACCCCGAGCCCGAAGCCGACGAGCAGGAGCCGGCCGAACGGGATCCTCGGACGCGGGACGAGCAGCACGGTCGGGACCGCGAGCAGCGTGAACCGCAGCGCGGCGAGCAGGAACGGCGGGAAGTGCTCGAGGGCGAGGGCCGTCGCGGGGAAGTTGAGCCCCCACACGACGGCGACGACCACGGCGAGGAGACGGTCACGGGTGCGCACGGGTCGATCGTGACCCAGCTGCACCGTTCAGCACCAGCGAAGAGTTCCGTACCGACGTTGTAGGCTCCCTGCATGGTCGGCTTCGACGTGCAGCTCCTCGCCGTCCTCCGCGAACTCGCCGAGCGGGGGAGCGTCACCGCCGTCGCCGAGGCCACGCACCGCACGCCCAGCGCCGTCTCGCAGCAGCTCCAGACCCTGCAGCGACAGGTCGGCGTCCCCCTCGTCGAACGGGTCGGCCGCGGGGTCCGGCTCACCGAGCACGGCCGGGTGCTCGCCGGGCTGGCGAGCGGCGTGGCGACGGCGATCGCCACGGTGGACGCGGCGTGGCAGGAGCACCTCGGCGGCGCGACCGGGCGGGTGGACCTCGCCGTGTTCCCGTCGGCCGCGGAACTCCTGCTGCCCGGCCTGCTCACCCGGATGCGCGAGCACCCCGGCATCGACCTGGTGCTCGTCGACGTCGACGTCAGCGAGGACGCGTTCGGCCCCCTCGCCGCCGACCACGACGTCGTCATCGGGCACCGGCCGGACGGCGCCCCACCGGCCGGCCGGGAGGCGCTCGAGACCGTCCCGCTCCTCCGCGAGCCGCTCGACGTCGCGCTCCCGCTCGACCACCGGCTGGCTGCCCGCGAGCGGGTCCGCATCGACGACGTCGTGGGGGAGTCCTGGATCGGGGTGCCGGAGGGCTACCCGATCGACCGCGTGCTCACGGCCATGGCGGCGGCGACGGACACACCGCCGAGCGTCGGCTTCCGGACGATCCACCTGCCCGTCATCGAGAACCTCGTCGCCGCCGGACACGGGGTGGCGCTCGTGCCGCGGTACACCTCGGGGACCCGGGCGTCCGGTCGCTTCCACCTCGCCGAGCTCGCCGACGTCCGCGCAGGGCGGCGGATCGAGGCGCTCGTCCGGCCGGACCGTGCGGTCCGCCCCGGGGTCCGGACGGTCCTGGAGGCGCTGGTCGCCGAGGCCCTGGTCGTCACCACCTGAGGCGGTGACGCTGCCGGCGGGGCCGACCCGCGCCTCCAGTCCGGCACATGGTGAGCAGAAATGGTCGGGTCCCTGCTCGGGACCCGACCATTTCTGCTCACGAAGCGAGCGCCGCGCGCGACGCGCGACGCGCGCGACGCGCGACGCGCGCGGCGCGCTACACGTCGAGGTGGTCGACCAGCTCGTCGGCGAGGCCCGTGTAGGTCGCCGGGGTGAGGTTCGTCAGCCGGGCCTTCGCGCCGGACGAGATGTCCAGGCCGTTCACGAACGCGACGAGCTCCGCCTGCCCGATGCGCTTCCCGCGCGTGAGCTCCTTGAGCATCGCGTACGGGTCCTCGATGTTCGACTGCCCGGCGGTGACCTCGGCGCGGATGACCGTCTGGATGGCCTCGGCCAGCACCTCCCAGTTGCGGTCGAGGTCCTCGGCGAGACGCACCTCGTTCACGGCGATCTCGCCCAGGCCACGGCGCAGGTTGTCGAGCGCGAGCAGCGAGTGCCCGAACGCGACGCCGATGTTCCGCTGCGTGGTCGAGTCGGTGAGGTCACGCTGGAGCCGCGACGTCACGAGCGTCTCGGACAGCGTGGAGAACAGCGCCGACGAGATCTCGAGGTTCGCCTCGGCGTTCTCGAACCGGATCGGGTTGATCTTGTGCGGCATCGTCGACGAGCCCGTGGCACCCACTACCGGGATCTGCGTGAAGTACCCCATCGAGATGTAGGTCCACACGTCGGTCGCGAGGTTGTGCAGGATCCGGTTCGCGTGGCGCACCCGGTCGTACAGCTCGGCCTGCCAGTCGTGCGACTCGATCTGCGTCGTGAGGGGGTTCCAGGTGAGCCCGAGACCCTCGACGAACTCGCGGGAGAGTGCGGGCCAGTCCGCCTCGGGGTCGGCCGCGAGGTGCGCCGAGAACGTGCCGGTCGCGCCGGAGAACTTGCCGAGGTACTCGCCGCCCTCGATCTGGGACAGCACGCGCTCGAGGCGGTAGACGACGACCGCGAGTTCCTTGCCGAGCGTCGTCGGCGTCGCCGGCTGCCCGTGCGTGTGCGAGAGCATCGGGACGCTCTTCAGCTCGTCGGCGAGCTCGCGGAGCCTCGCCACGACGGCGCGGTAGGCCGGCAGCCACACCTGGTCGACGGTGTCGCGGACGGTCAGCGCGTACGAGAGGTTGTTGACGTCCTCGCTCGTCGCCGCGAAGTGCGTGAGCTCGGCGATCGCGTCGAGCCCGAGCTCGGACAGACGACGACGGACGAAGTACTCGACCGCCTTGACGTCGTGCCGCGTCGTGGCCTCGATCTCGGCGAGCTCGGCGATCTGCTCCTGGCCGAAGGTCTCCACGACCCGGCGGAGCGCGGCCTTGTCGTCGACGCTGAGCGGCGACGTGGTGAACATCGCGTGGTCGGTCAGGAAGATGAGCCACTCGACCTCGACCACGATGCGCGCGCGGTTGAGCCCGGCCTCGGAGAGGTGCTCGCCCACCGTGTGCACGATCGGGTAGTAGCGCCCGTCGAGCGGGCTGATCGGCTGCGGGGGAAGGGGGGTCATGGGGCTCCCTGACGGACTGCCGGCTCGAGTTGGCGGAAGAGCGCCCGGCAGGCCCGTTCGACGGTCGAGAGCACTCGGTCGAACTCGTGCCGGTCCGCGTAGTACGGATCCGGTACGTCGGTCTGCTGGGGCCAGGCGTCGTCGTACCGCAGTAGGAGCGTCACCTTCGCGGCGTCGTCCATGGTCGGTGCCCACGAGCGCAGGATGCGTTCGTGGGAGCGGTCGAGTGCGACCACCAGATCGAGGTCCGGGAACCGGTCCGGATCGAACTGACGGGCGCGATGCCTGCTGCCATCGTATCCGCGCGCTGCGAGTGCTGCGATCGTGCGCTCGTCGGCGGGCTCGCCGACGTGCCAGTCGCCGGTGCCGGCGGACTCGACCTGGAACCGGTCGGCCATGCCGGCGTCCGCCGCGAGCTGGGCGAAGACGATGCCGGCCATGGGGGAGCGGCAGATGTTGCCGCTGCAGACGAACGAGACCCGGAAGGGGGCGTCGGCGTCCGGGGTCATGGGGACATCATGGCGCAGGGAGCGTCCGTCCGCGACGCTGCTGCCGTCGGGAGGCGCGGTGCCGGTCCGGTCGTCGGCCCACCCCGACGGGGTGCTCGCCGACGGGTCGTCGGCCAGCGTCACGCGCGCGGGCGGTTCAGCACCGGCCGCACGAACAGCCCGATCAGCCACGCGAACACCGCGAGCACGAAGGCGCCGACGATGCCCCAGCCGAACGAGTCGACGTGCAGCCCGAAGCCGAAGGCGTCCGAGATCCCGGCGACGATGAGCAGCAGGATCGCGTTCACGACGAACGAGATGAGCCCGAGCGTGAGGATGTAGATCGGGAAGGCGACGATCCGGATGAGCGTGCCGATGACCGCGTTCACGAGGCCGAACACGAACGCCACGAGCAGGTAGGTGAGCACGGTGGCCGTGGTGCCGCCGTCGCCGAAGGGCGTGACGGAGACGCCGCTGACGATCAGCGTGGTGAGCCAGAGGGCGACGGCGTTGACGACGAGGCGGACGAGGAATCGCATGCGTCCATGATGCCCTCCGGTACCCGCGGACGGGCCGGTAGCCTGATCCCGTGACTGACGAGCGCGTGCACATCCGGCCCGAGATCGCCGTTCTCCCCGCCTACAAGCAGGGGCGCCAGGCCGCGGCCGACGCCTTCAAGCTGTCGAGCAACGAGAACCCGTTCCCGCCGCTGCCCGGCGTCGTCGAGGCCGTGCAGGCGCAGACCGCGTTCAACCGCTACCCCGACGCCACCGCCCTCGCCGTCCGAGCCGTGCTCGCGAACCGCTTCGGCACCACCGTCGACGAGGTCCACGTCGCCCCCGGCAGCGTCGCGATCCTCCACGAACTCGCCAAGGCCACCTCCGGCCCCGGCGACGAGATCGTCTACGCGTGGCGTTCTTTCGAGGCCTACCCGGGCGTCGTCACGGTCGCCGGCGCCACGAGCGTGCAGGTGCCGAACCGCCCCGACGGCGGTCACGACCTCGACGCGATGGCCGCCGCCGTCACCGAGCGGACCCGCCTCGTGATCGTCTGCACGCCGAACAACCCGACCGGCCCGATCGTGACCGGGGCGGAGTTCGAGGCGTTCATGGCGCAGGTGCCCGCCACCGTGCTCGTGGTCCTCGACGAGGCCTACGCCGAGTTCGTCACCGAGCCGACCGCCGTCCGTGGCGCCCCGCTGCTCGAGCGGTACCCGAACCTCGTCGTGCTCCGCACCTTCTCGAAGGCGTACGGGCTGGCCGGACTCCGTGTCGGGTACGCCCTCGGCCCGGCGTACGTGCTCGATGCCGTACGCGCCTGCGCCATCCCGCTCTCGGTCACGGCGCAGGGCCAGGCGGCGGCGCTCGCGAGCCTCGAGCGCGAGTCCGAACTGCTCGAGCGCGTGTCCGAGATCGCAGTCCTGCGGGACCGCGTCGTCACGTCGCTCCGCGAGCAGGGCTGGGACGTACCCGACGCCCAGGGCAACTTCGTGTGGCTGCCGACCGGCGAGCTGACGGCGCACGCGACGGAGCGCTTCGAGCAGGCCGGCATCATCGTCCGAGCCTTCGGGAACGAGGGCATCCGCATCTCGATCGGGGAGCACGAGGCTGTGGGAACGCTCCTCGAAACAGCACGGTCGCTTGTGGGGGACCTCCAGGCAGCCGAGTAGTCGCTGCCGCTACGCTGGCCCGCATGTCATTCCGCGCCGCGGCCCCCGCGACGACCACCGTCCGGCTCCTCGACCCCGAGGGCCGGTTCGTGGAGACCGACGAGAACGCCGAGTTCGCCGCCGCCGCGCGGGCGATCCCGGACGAGACCCTGCTGGCGATGCACCGCCGGATGGTCCTCACCCGTCGGTTCGACCACGCCGGTCACAACCTCCAGCGCACCGGTCAGCTCGGCCTCTGGGTGCCGAGCCACGGGCAGGAAGCCGCACAGACCGGCTCCGCCTTCGCTCTCCGTGCGCAGGACCACGTCTTCCCGTCGTACCGCGAGCACGCGGTCACGATGCACCGCGGCGTCGAGCCGATGGAGATCATCGCGATGTACCGCGGCCAGACGCACGGCGGGTGGGACCCGGACGAGCGCGGCAACACCCACATCTCCACCCTGGTGATCGGCTCGCAGACCCTGCACGCCACCGGGTACGCACTCGGGCAGAAGCTCGACGGCGACGTCGGCACGGGTGACCCCGACCGCGACGCGTGCTCGATCGTCTACTTCGGCGACGGCGCGACGAGCCAGGGCGACGTGAACGAGGCGTACGTGTTCTCGGCCTCGACGAAGGCCCCTGTCGTCTTCTTCCTGCAGAACAACCACTGGGCGATCTCGGTACCGGTGTCGGTCCAGTCGCCGACCCCGCTCGTCGACCGTCCGCGCGGCTTCGGGATCCCGAGCGTCCTCATCGACGGCAACGACATCCTCGCCTCCTACACGGCCTCGGTCGTCGCCACCGACCACGCCCGCAGCGGCCAGGGCCCGGCGTTCATCGAGGCCGACACGTACCGCATCGGCGCGCACACCAGCTCCGACGACCCGAGCCGCTACCGCGCCGAGGGCGAGCTCGAGGACTGGGTCCGCCGCGACCCGATCGTCCGGTCCGAGGCGTACCTGCGCTCCAAGGGCGCGACCGACGAGCAGTTCGCCGCGTTCGACGAAGAGGGCGAGGACATCGCCGCCGACGTCCGCCGCCGCACCGTGGCCCTGACACCGCCGTCCGTCGACGTCATGTTCGACAACGTCTACCGCGAGCCGCACCCGCTGATCGCCGAGCAGAAGGCCTGGCTCGAACAGTACGAGGCCGGCTTCGAAGGGGGCGCCCACGCATGAGCACCACCGAGCAGCTCTTCGACTACACCCTGCGCTCCCACCCGGGCGCCGGCGAGGTCCCGAGCGACCCCACCCCGACCCTGACGATGGCCAAGGCGCTCAACGCCGGGCTCGCCGCCGCGATGCAGGCGGACGACAAGGTCCTGCTGATGGGCGAGGACATCGGCGCACTCGGCGGTGTGTTCCGCATCACCGAGGGCCTGCAGGAGAAGTTCGGCCCCGAGCGCGTGCGGGACACCCCGCTCGCCGAGGCCGGCATCATCGGCACCGCGATCGGCCTGGCCCTGCGCGGCTACCGCCCGGTCGTCGAGATCCAGTTCGACGGCTTCGTCTGGCCGGGCTTCGACCAGATCACCTCGCAGCTCGCGAAGATGGCGAACCGGCTGCCGGCGCACATGTCGCTGCCCGTCGTCATCCGCATCCCCTACGGCGGCCACATCGGCGCCGTGGAGCACCACCAGGAGTCGCCCGAGGCGTACTTCGCGCACACCCCTGGTCTCCGCGTGGTCAGCCCGAGCACGCCGAACGACGCCTACTGGATGGTCCAGGAAGCAGTGGCCTCGAAGGACCCGGTCGTCTTCCTCGAGCCGAAGTCGCGCTACTGGCCGAAGGGTCAGGTGGACCTCGTCGACGGGCACGTCCCGATGCACACGACGCGCGTCGCCCGCACCGGCACCGAGGTCACCCTCGTCGGCCACGGCGCGATGGTCGCCACGCTCATGCAGGCGGCGGAGATCGCCGAGGGCGAGGGCACGAGCTGCGAGGTCATCGACCTCCGCTCGATCTCGCCGATCGATTGGGAGCCGCTCCTGGCGTCGGTCCGGAAGACCGGTCGTCTCGTCATCGCGCAAGAGGCCTCCGGCTTCGTCAGCGTCGGCAGCGAGATCGCCGCGACCGTCGCCGAGAAGGCGTTCTACACGATGCAGGCACCCCCGCTCCGGGTCTCCGGGTTCGACATCCCGTTCCCGGTGTCGAAGCTGGAGCACCTGCACCTGCCGGACGCCGACCGCGTCCTCGAGGCCGTCGACCGCGCCCTCGCCTACTGACCTCCCTGTCCGAGCTCGACCAGAACGCCGAAGGAGCCGTAGTGGCCGTCGCCGAATTCCCCCTGCCCGACGTGGGTGAAGGCCTCACCGAGGCCGAGATCGTGCAGTGGCGCGTCGCGATCGGTGACGAGATCACCGTCGACCAGGTCCTCGTCGAGATCGAGACGGCGAAGTCCCTCGTCGAGCTCCCGTCGCCGTTCTCCGGCACCGTCACCGGCCTGCTCGTCTCCGAGGGCGACACCGTCGAGGTCGGCAAGCCGATCATCCGCGTGGAGTCCGACGCGCAGGTCGCGTCCGGTGCGCCGGTCGCCGGCCCAGGAGGCGCGGCACACGTCGACCAGAGCGTCCCGACCTCGCCGGACGTGACCGCCACCCCGCCGGCACCGGCCGCTCCCGCCGCCCCGGTCACGCTGACCGGCGCGGGTGCGGCGGGGGTC
>NZ_JAFEVQ010000021.1:0-67628 GCF_020882855.1 Curtobacterium sp. GD1
GCCGAGCACGGCCCCGCCCGACCGAGGAACCCGATGACGCGCGTGATGGTGGTGGACGACCAGCAGATGTTCCGCATGGGACTGCGGGCGATCCTCCAGGCCCAGGACGACGTCGAGGTCGTGGGCGAGGCGTCGGACGGCGCCGAAGCGGTCGTCGAGGCGCTGCGGCTGCGACCCGACGTCGTGCTCATGGACGTCCGGATGCCCGAGCTCGACGGGATCGAGGCGACCCGTCGGATCACCGCCGCCCCGGCCACGCAGCCGGTGCGGGTCGTCATGCTCACGACGTTCGACATCGACGACTACGTGTTCGACGCCCTCCGTGCCGGGGCGAGCGGGTTCCTGCTCAAGGACGCCAGTGCCGACGAGCTCGTGCAGGCGGTCCGGACGGTCGCGGCGGGTGACTCGTTGCTGGCGCCGCGGGTGACCCGGCACCTCGTCGAGGCGTTCGTCGCGGGCCCGCTCCCGGCCGCACCCCGGACCGAGGTGCTCGAGGTGCTGACCGAACGGGAGCGCGACGTGTTCCTGCTGCTGGCACGGGGCCGGTCGAACGGGGAGATCGCGGCGGAGCTCTACATCGCCGAGCAGACGGTGAAGACGCACGTCGGCCGGATCCTGGCGAAGCTGCAGCTGCGAGACCGGGTGCACGCGGTGGTGCTGGCGTACGAGACCGGTCTGGTGACGCCGGCCCCCTGAGGGACCGGTGCCACCAGGCCGTCTCGACCGAGCCGAGGAGGCTAGCGGACCCGGACCTGCTTCGAGGCCTGCTTGCCGGACTGCACGCCGGTGAAGGTGATCGTCGACTTGCCCGACGTCGCCTTCCACGCCACCTTCGCCGTGCCGTCGATGACGTCCACCGTGCCGAGGTCGGTCGACCCGACCGCGACCCGCACCTGGCGGTCACCGGCGAACCGCGACCCGGTGAGCGTCACGCGCTGGTTCGGACGCGGTGCCCCGACGGACAGGTCGATGCGGGCGCCGCGCGACAGTGCCGCGAGGTCGTCGTGCAGCCGGAGCCCGTCGCGGATGGTGAAGAACGTGTCCGTCTGGTCCGACAGGCCGACGACGTTCGCGGCACCCGGGCCGTACGCCGCGATGCGGACCTGCGTGCCGGTGTGCTGCTGCGAGCTGCCCGCGGCGGAGGTGCCGTACGAGACCTTCATCGTGGTGCCGTCGGCGGTGCGGAGCGCCGTGGAGAGCGAGGTCGGCGGCGTGCTGTCGACGATCTGGCTCGAGTGGGCGTGGTCGGCCGTGGCGATGACGAGCGTGTTGCCGTCCTTCTTCGCGAAGGCGAGTGCGGACTGCACGGCCTCGTCGAAGTCGATCGTCTCGCCGATCTGGCCGCAGGCGTCGGCGGCGTGGTCCTGCTTGTCGATGCTCGCGCCCTCGACCTGCAGGAAGAAGCCCTTGCCGGTCTTCGCACGGTCACGGTTCAGCAGGTCGATCGACTTGTTCGTGAGCGACTGCAGCGACAGCCCGGTCGACAGGCGTGCCGGGTTCGGCGTGCACTGCACCGGTGCCTGGTCCGCCCCGCCGACGGTCGCCGTGGTGGGTGCGTACCGGGTCGGGAAGTTGCCCGGGGTGAAGAGCCCGAGGAGCGGCTTCGACTGGTCCGCACGACGGACGGCGGCGAGGCCGTCGGCGTCCGAGACCACCTGGTAGCCGCGCTGCGCGGCCTGGTCGAAGAGCGTCGAGCCCTGCCACTGCCCGGCCTTCGCGGTCTGCTGGAAGCTCGCCGAACCGCCGCCGAGGGTGAGGTCCGGGCGCGTGTTCAGCAGCTGCTCGCTGATCGACCCGAGCCCGCCGTTCTGCAGCGCGTCCGTGCCGCACGATGCCGTGTCCGGGCCGTAGCAGGAGCGGGCGCCGACGTGGGCGACCTGGACCGCCGGGGTGGCGTCCTGGATCTCGGCGGTGGACACGTCGCCGGTGCGGAGGCCGTTCGCCTTCGCGAGCTCGAGGAGCGTCTGCTGCTGCTTCCCGTCGATGTCGACCGAGATCGCGCCGTCGTACGTCTTCGTTCCGGTCGCCCAGGCGCTGCCGGAGGCCGCCGAGTCGGTGACGTAGTCGGGCTTGCCCTTGTCCGCACCGTCCTTGTACAGGGAGTACGTCGTGTACGAGCCGGTCAGCGGCAGCGCGTCGAGGCCCGGGAGTCGACCGGCCGCGCCGTACTGGTAGTTCCGCGCGATGGTGATCTCGGAGTCGCCCATCCCGTCGCCGATGAGCAGGATGACGTTCTTCGCGCCGGCCCGCTTGATCTCCTGCTGGATCGACCGGGTCTGGTCGCCCTGGTGGCGCTGTGCGCCGCCGTGCTGGTTCAGCGCGAGCTGCCCGACGGCCTCGGCCGCGCCCGGCAGGGCGACGGCGCCGGCGATGAGCGCGGCGCCGAGTGCGAGCGCCGCGCGGCGGCGGCGCTGCGGAGTGTGCTGCATTGGGTGTTCCCCTCGTCTGTGCCCCGAACGGGTGCCATCCGAGGATGGCTGTGCGTGGGTACAGGCGGGTGAACGGGCCAGGTCTGGTCGATGAACAGACGCGGTGACAGCGAGACGGGAGGCGCGGTGCCAGCTGGCACCGCGCCTCCCGTCGGAAGTCGGTCGCGTCTACGCGGCGAGGTGCGCCTGCAGGAACCAGCGGTCCTTGGTCAGGCCGCGCTCGATCTCGATGACGACGTCCTGGCTGTTGAGGTCGACCTCGTCGAGGCCCTCGACGGCGCGGCGGACCTGCAGCAGCGCGGCGTCGATCTCGGCGATGACCTCGGTGATGGTCACGTCGGAGTTCTGGAAGCCCTCCGACAGCGGCGGGATCGTGGTGTTCGCGGCGACCGTGGCGATGCGGGAGTCGACCGGGAGGCCGAGGGCGACGATGCGCTCCGCGGCGAGGTCGGCCCACTCCTGGGCGTGCTCGACGATGGTGTCGAGGAGCTCGTGGACGCCGACGAAGTTGCGGCCGCGGACGTGCCAGTGTGCCTGCTTGCCGTTGACGACGAGCGCCTCGAGGTCGATCACGACGGGGGCGAGGAACTGCGCCACCCCAGCGGCGAGCTCCGGCGTCGTCGAGAACGGGGACGTGGTGGGCGTGGTGCTGGTGGTGTTGGTCATGTCGTTTCCTCCTGCCTCGTGGTCCCACCCGAGTGGGGTGGATCCGATGGTGACAACAGTGCCCGCTTCTCTTGTATGCCGCAAGGAAGCGAAGGCTGACCTCACCCGGTCAGCCGACGAGTGTGTCGAAGCCGGCGTCGGCCAGTTCGATCTGCACGACGGAGCGGGCGCGCTCGACCCAGGGGCTGTCGGCGCAGCCGATCCAGACGCTCGTGCGCGGTTCGCAGTCGGCGACGCACCACTCGGCCGCCCACCCGGTGACGGCGTGCGCGAGGGCCTCGCCGTGGTCGGCGAAGACGAGGGGTGACACCGCTGACGTCCGGGCGCTCCGGAGCAGCCACGTCACCGTGACGCGCGGGGGCGCCGGGAGCGTGCGGACCTGCTCGGCGAGGGCTGCCTCGACGAAGACCTGGCCGTAGGCGTTCTCGGGCAGGTCCTCGAGCATGCGGGTCATCTCGGGGAGGTCGTCGACACTGCCGGCGATGAGGATGCGTTCGCTGGGCTGTCGCCGGGTCCGTGCCATGCGACAACGGTAAGGCAAGCCTTACCTCATCACAAGGGCGTCGCGGCGGTTCCCCCGAGACGCGCAGGTGCCACACCGAGTTCGTGGGCGAGGAAGGTCCACATCCAGGACAGGGCGACCGTGTTCGTCAGGTCCGGCACGCCCTGCGCGATCTGCGTCGCCACCCCGTCGCTGTACGCCGCGAGCTTGAGCGCCACGACCTCGGGCGACTCCGCGGGCGTGAACACCCCCGCCTCGACGCCCCGACGGACGACCCGGACCAGGCAGGCCTCCCACACGCGGATCCGCTCCGCGTACTCCGCCGCGACCTCGGGCCGCCGCACGACCGCCGTCCAGTAGTCCGACCAGATCCGCCAGTGCTGCCGCACCTGCTCGGTGTCCCCGAAGAGCGGTTCCACGAGCATGCGGATGCCGGCGACGGGGTCCGGCTCCGCGTCGACGGCGGCGACGATCGCCCCGTAGAAGCGTTCCGTCTCGAGCACGACGACCTCGTTGAGGATCTCCGCGACGCTGCCGAAGTGGTACGTGACGGTCCCGACCGAGACGTCCGCCTCGGCGGCGATGTCCCGCAGGCCGGTGGCGCCGACGCCGTTCCGGACGATCACGGCACGTGCCGCCTCGACGATCATCGCCCGCCGGACCTCGGGACGCTGCCGGACCCGTGTCTGCTCCGGCCCGCTCACGCCGAGGTCCTCGGCACCTCGTCGACGAACGTGTGCTCGGCGACGAGCACCTCGGCGACGTCGGGACCACCGTCCCGGGCCCAGGCCCGCACGGTGTTCCGGACGTGGAAGGCGTCGGCGCCCGCGGTGACCTCGGAGGCGGTCTCGAGCCGTGCGGCCCACTCCGGCTTCGCCAGGCCGATCGACCAGCGGGACGTCGCGCTGGCACTGGTCGGGTCGTCGGACCGGATGCGGTAGGTCTCGCGGGCGTCCTCGCTGAAGACGAGCCCGTCCGGGTACACGCGTCCGCCGCCGTACCCGGGGTCGACGTCGAGCGTCCACTCCCCCGACTCGACGTCGTGCGTGACGATGCGCTGCGGCAGGACCTCGGTCGGCGCGACCCGTTCGATCGCGAGCGGCTCGGAGCGCTCCGGCTGCTCGAACCGCACGCCGTCGTCGGTGGCGCGGGTCCACACCGGGAGCTCGACGTGCGAGCCGGCGGGGTCGATCGTGACGGTCGGTGCGACGCCGTGCGGCCAGACCCACGGCCAGTACGACGTCGACACGGCGATCCGGAGCCGGTGTCCCGCGCCGAACCGGTGACCGGTCGACACGAGCCGGACCGGCAGTGACGCCGCGGCGCCGGGCTCGAGCGGGTCGCCCCGGTCCATCCCGCCTCGCTTCGCGGCGTTGAGCACACCCCGGGTGACGAGGGTCGACGACCCGTCCGGCGCGACGTCGCACAGGCGCACGGTCACGGTGGCCCGCGGCTGGTCGCTCGTCACGGCGAGGTGGACGAGGACGGTGCCGAGCACGTCGACCGGCTCGTCGAGCGGCAGGTCGAAGCAGACCGAGCGGCCGTCCTCGGCGCGCTGGTCCGGTGGCAGGTCGGTGGCGTTGCCGAACGGGAAGAAGCGTCCGGCGTCGGCACCGGTGTGCTGCGGCGACCGGACGACGACCGCGCCGTCCGCGCCGCCTCGGAACCCGGCGAGGGGAACCGTGCGGGACGCGGTGGCGGACGATGGCCAGGCCTCGGCACCGACCCACCGGCCGCGGCGCATCTCGTAGTGGGTCGCCGGCGGCTCGCCCTCGTTGATCCAGGCCCGGAGCGCGGGCTCCTGCTCGACGCCGGTGTCGACCCCGCGCAGCCAGCGGTCCCACCACCGCAGGGTCTCCTGCAGGAAGCCGATCGACGGCCCGGGTGCGAGGCCCCGGTCGGGGTACTGGTGCGACCACGGTCCGACGATCCCCTTGACCGGGGCGTCCACGTTGGCCACGAGCCGGAGCACGGCGTCGCGGTACGGGTCGGCCCAGCCGCCGACCGCGAGGACCGCGGCGCCGATCTTCCCGTACTCCTCCGCGGCGCTGCCGTGCCGCCAGTAGTCGTCGCGCTCCTGGTGGGACAGCCACACGGGCGTCATCGGGCGGTTCGCATTGAGGCGGTCACGCCACCGGTCGACCCAGCCGGAGCCGACCACCTCGGGCCGCGGCGGCCGCGAGTTGAACGCGAACATGGTCGCACCCCACGCCGCCATGTCGATCCCGAGCACCGCACCGCCGACGTAGTGCACGTCGTTGTCGTACCGGTCGTCGGTCGAGCACACCGTCACGATCGCCTTGAGGGCCGCCGGTGCCCGGGCCGCGAGCTGCAGCGCGTTGAACCCGCCCCACGAGATGCCGAACATCCCGACGGCGCCCGTCGACCACTCCTGTGCGGCGAGCCACGCGATCACGGCCTCGCCGTCACGGAGTTCCTGCTCGCTGTACTCGTCGTCGAAGAACCCGTCCGACGAGCCGGTTCCGCGGATGTCCACCCGCACCGAGGCGTACCCGTGCTGCGCGTACCAGGGGTGCCGCTCGGAGTCCCGCGGCGCGGTCCAGTCGTCGAGCCGGTAGGGCA
This sequence comes from Curtobacterium sp. GD1, assembly GCF_020882855.1. Classification (NCBI taxonomy): domain Bacteria; kingdom Bacillati; phylum Actinomycetota; class Actinomycetes; order Micrococcales; family Microbacteriaceae; genus Curtobacterium; species Curtobacterium sp. GD1. The sequence continues at coordinate 6,181 of NZ_JAFEVQ010000021.1, forward strand.
GGTACTCGAGCAGGACCGGCACGGGGCCGTCGGGTGCCGCCGGGGACCAGATCCTCGTGTGCAACCGGACGCCGTCGGGCATCGGGATCCACTCGTCTCGGACGGTCACACCGTCGGGCAGGGCCGGGTCCACCCCGAGTGCGGTGAAGCCGGTCATGCGTCCTCCCAGTTCCGGGTCAGGTGTCCGTCGCCGCGGTCGGTCCACCCAGGAGCCTCCCGCCACCGCGGCACGCCGTCGCCGACGTCGGGCAGCTCGGTGCTGCCGGGTTCCAGCGTCGCCGCGAGGAGCGTCGCCGTGTACGGGTGGTTCGGGCCGCCGAACACGGCCTCGGTCGGGCCGATCTCGACGATGCGCCCGCCGGTCATCACGGCGACGCGATCGGCCACACCCCGCACCACCGCGAGGTCGTGGCTGATGAACAGGCAACTCAGCCCGCGCTCGCGCTGCAGGTCGGCGAGCAGCGCCAGGATCCCCGCCTGCACCTGCACGTCGAGCGCGGTCGTGATCTCGTCGGCGATGACCAGGCGCGGCTCGGCGGCGAGTGCCCGGGCGATCCCGACACGCTGCCGCTGCCCGCCGGAGAGCTGCGCCGGCAGCCGGTCCGCGAACTCCGGCCCGAGGCCGACCTGGGAGAGCAGTTCCCCGACCCGCTCGCGCGACGAGGATCTGGTGAACAGCCGGAGCGGCCGCGCGATGGCGGCCCCGACGGTCCGGCGGGGGTTCAGCGAGGTGTCGGCGTTCTGGAACACGAGCTGCACCGCACGACGGAGGTCCGGGGACCGTCCGGCGATCGGCTCGCGCAGGTCCCCGCTCACGGTCCCGTCGTCGAACGAGAACGTGCCCGACTCGGCCGGGACCAGGCCGGCCAGGGCCGTCGCGAGCGTCGACTTGCCGCTGCCGGACTCCCCCACGACGGCGAGCGTCTCGCGCGGCGCGATCGTGAACGAGACGCCGTCGACGGCGGCCGGCAGGCCGCGTCCGTAGCGGATCACCAGGTCCTCGGCGGTCACCACGGGACGGACGAGCGGTTCTGGGCCCGCGCCGCCGGTTCCGGCGCGACGCGCCAGCGGCGGGCCGGCCGTGCCGGTGGGGAGACCAACGGTCCGGCCGGCCCTGGAGGCGACCGTGGACGAGACGGTCGCCGTCTCGGGCACGTGGTCCGTTCCTCCTGGCCGGCGCCCGTCCGGCACCGCGGCCAGCAGGGCACGCGTGTACTCGTGCTGCGGGGCGGCGAAGAGCGCCGCCGTCTCGGCGTGCTCGACGACCTCGCCGTCGCGCATCACGGCGATCTCGTCGGCCATCGCGGACACGACGCCGAGGTCGTGGCTGACGAGCAGCACGGCCATGCCGAGCTCGCGGCCGAGGTCGGCGACGAGGTCGAGCACGGCGGCCTGCGTGACCACGTCGAGGGCGGTGGTGGGCTCGTCGAGGACGAGCACACGGGGGCGCGCGGCCACGGCCATCGCGATCGCGACGCGCTGCTGCTGCCCGCCGGAGAGCTGGTGCGGGTACCGGCGGACGATCGTCTCCGGCGACGGCAGCCGCACGAGCCGGACGAGCTCGAGCACGCGCTCGGGGCCGTCGGGCTCGCCGTGGGCGCGGAGGGCCTCGCGGATCTGCTCGCCGACGCGCATCGACGGCGTGAGTGCCTGTCCGGCGTTCTGCGCGACCACCGACGCGGTGCCGCCACGGAGCGCCCGTCGGCCGGCCGGCGAGAGGGCGAAGACGTCCTCGCCGTCGACGTGCACCGTGCCGTGCTCGATGCGCGAGCCGCTCCGGAGGTGTGCGAGCAGAGTGCGGGCGACGGTGGACTTGCCGCTGCCGGACTCGCCGACGAGCCCGAGGGTGCGGCCCGCCTCGATGGCGAACGAGACGCCGCGGACGACCGGCACGGAGCGCTTGCCGGCGGCGTACGAGATCGCGAGCCGATCGACCTGGACGATGCTCACGCGCTGACTCCCTTCGTGGCGCGGTCGACACCGAGCGACTTGCTCAGCCCGTCGGCCGCGAGGTTGAGGCCGACCACCAGGGTCGCGAGCGCCACGATGGGCGCGAGCGTGCCGAGGGGCACGACCGTGAGGGCGGTCCGGTTCTCCTGGACCATGAGCCCCCAGTCCGGTGTCGGCGGGTTCGCACCGAAGCCGAGGAACGACAGCGACGCCACGAGCAGCACGATCCAGGAGGCGCGCATCGCGTACTCGACGAGGACCACGTCGAGGACGTTCGGCAGGATCTCGCGGAACACGATGGACAGGGAGCGTTCGCCCCGGGCGCGCGCGGCCGTGACGTAGTCCTGCGTGATCACCGTCCGGGCCGCGCCGCGCACCACCCGGGTCACGGCGGGCGCGTAGACGATCGTCACGGCGAGGACGATCACCCAGAGCCCGGCGTCGAACACGGTGACGACGACGAGGAGCGCGAGGATCGACGGCACGCTGAGCAGGGCGTCCACGATCCGCATGACGACCTCGTCGAACCAGTTGTCGGCGTACGCGGTGACGCAGCCGAGGACGGTGCCGACCGCCACGGCGATCGTCGTCGCGAGGAAGGTCACGAGCAGGGCGTAGCGTCCGCCGTTGAGCGTCCGGGACAGGATGTCGCGGCCGTACTGGTCGGTGCCGAGCCAGTGCGTCCACGTCGGGCTGGCGAGCACGTCGGCGGAGTTCGTCGCGACCGGGTCGTGGCCGGCGATGACCGGGGCGAGGACGGCGAGCACGAGGTGCAGCGCGATCAGACCGAGGCCGATGCTCAACGCGGTGGAGCTGCGCAGGGGGGCGACGGCTGCGCCGATGACGTTCCGGGAACGCGGGGCGATGGCGGTCATGCTGCTGCCTTCCGGGTGGGGCGTGTGCCGGTGCGGCTCCGGGTGCGCGCCCGTCGCTGTCGTGTTCGGAGCTTCGGGTCGAGCACCAGCGCGACGAGGTCGGCCGCGAGGTTGCACACGACGTAGACGAGTGCGCTGAGGAGCGCGATCGCCTCGATCGTCGGCAGGTCGCGGTTGAAGACGGACTCGAGCATGAGCTTGCCCATGCCCGGGTAGTTGAAGACGTTCTCCACGACGACCACCCCACCGAGCAGCCAGGCCACGTTGAGCGCGACGACGTTGAGCGTCGGCAGGAGCGCGCTCGGGACCGCGTGCTTCCAGACGACCCGGCGCATCGTCAGGCCCTTCAGCTCCGCGGTGGTCACGAACTCGGACGCCATCACGTCGATCGTCGAGGAACGGGCGGTCCGGACGATGTACGCGGCCATCGCGAGGGTCAACACGATGATCGGCAGCCAGATCGTCGGCAGGAGCTCGCCGACCGTGGCGTCGCTGCCGCGCAGGACGACGGCGGGGAAGAGCGGCAGCCCGATCGCGAAGAGCAGCACGAGCACGGTGGCGACCATGAACTCCGGCACGCTCATCACGACGAGGCTGACGATCGAGATCACCCGGTCGGACGCACGGCCGCGGCGGACCCCGGCGATGACGCCGAGCGCGAGGGACAGCGTGACGCCCACGACCATCGCGGGGACGGCGATGAGCATGCTGTTGCGGAACGCCGTGAACAGCGTCGGGGCGACCGGCTCCCCGCTGACGAGCGAGGTGCCGAAGTCGCCGTGCACCGCTCCGGCGAGCCACTGCAGGTACCGGAGCCAGACGTTCTGGTCGAGGCCGAGCGACTCCCGGAGCTGCTTGACGGCGTCGGGTGTGGCGTTCTGCCCGAGCAGCTGCTGCGCGACGTCGCCGGGCAGCGCCTGCACGGCGAGGAACACGAACAGCGAGGCGAGCACCACCGTGAGCACGGCGATGCCGAGCCGACGGAGGACGGGGACGAGGACGTCCGAGGGCTTGCTCGTGGTCGTCGTCATCGTCGCAGTCCGATCCGGAGGTAGTCGAACTCGAAGCCGTACTCCGAGTAGTTCACGACGTCGCGGGACAGCCCGACCAGGCGGTCGCCGAACATCGGGGTCATGTCCGCGCCGTCCTCGACCACGAGCCGCTGGGCGTCCTGGTACAGGGTCAGTCGCTTCGCGTCGTCCATCTCGGCGCGGGCGTCGTCGAGCAGCCCGTCGAACCGCTCGTTGGACCACGCGCTCTCGTTGTACGACGAGCCGGACCGGAAGATCTGGTTGAGCAGCTGGTCGATCGGACGGCCGGTGAACCAGTAGCTCACCATGAGCGGCTTCTGCATCCAGATCTGCGTGTAGTACGAGTCCGAGCTGGCGTTCTTCACCGTCAGGCGGATGCCCGCGTCCGCGACGGCGTCGCGGTAGGCGACGGCCATCGGGGTGAAGACCGACTCGTAGCTCGACGTGTAGATCGACGCGCGGAGGTCCGACCGACCGGCGGCCTTGAGCAGCGCCTTCGCCTTGTCGGGGTCGTACTCGCGGTGGTCGTCCACGAAGGCGGCGAGCTGCGGCGGCACGGGGTTGTCCCAACCCGGCGACCCGGTGCCCTGCAGGGCGGTGTCGACGATCGTGCGCGGGTCGTAGGCGAGCTTCATCGCCTGGCGGACCCGCGGGTCGCGGAACTCCTCGGAGGTGGCGAGCATCGGGATCGTGTACCACTGCGCGTTCTTCGAGCGGGCGATGGTCGCACGATCGGAGGCGGCGACGACCCGGGCCGTCGCGAAGTCGAGGTTCGTCTGCGAGATGAGGTCGATCTGCCCCGCGAGCAGGGCGTTCACCCGGGCGGTGGTGTCCTGGATCGAGTAGAAGTCGATGCCGTCCAACGCGGGGCGGCCGGCGAAGTGGTCGTCGAACGCCTCGACGCTGCCGGCACCCGCCGGAGTGAAGGACGACAGGCGGAACGGCCCGGTGCCGATGCCCGTCCGACCGATGTCGGCGATCGCCCCGGCCGGCACGATGTAGCACTGGTACGCGGTGAGCAGCGACGGGAACTCCGCGTTCGGCTTCGTGAGGGCGAACCGCAGCGTGTACGGGTCGACGGCCGTCATCGAGCGGGCGTCCATCACCTCGCCGAGCACCCCGGCCTGCGGGCTGCCGGTCTTCTCGTCGAGGATGTGCCGGATGCTCGCGATCGCGTCGTCGGCCGAGAAGCGCGACCCGTCGTGGAAGCGCACGCCCCGGCGGAGGCGGAAGGTCCACTCGGTGCCGTCCTGGTTCGCCGACCACTCCTCGGCGAGGTCGGGCACGGTCCGGCCCTGCTGGTCGAGCTTGACGAGCCGGTTGTAGAGCGCGCCGAGGTACTCGTACGCGGACAGGGAGCTCGCGGAGTCGAGGGTCTCGGCGGCCGACGCGGCGGGTCGGGCGATCCGGAGTCGACCGCCGCTCCGGGCGGTGCCGGTGGCGGCCGCCTCGGGAAGGTCGGTGGTGCCGGCCGAGGCGCCGGAGCTGCACGCGGTGAGCGTCAGCAGGCCGAGGCCGGCGAGTCCGGCGGCGCCGGTGAGGAGCGCACGACGGCTCGGGCCGCGGGCGTTCCGGGGTTCGGGGACGATGGGCTGCATTCGGGGTGACCCCTCCTGGTAATCGTTCCGGTGAACGATAGAGGGCGGATCGTCCCCGGCCAAGCCCGACGCGACGGACGCCGGTCGCCCACACGGGGCCCCGATCCGCACGGTGACCGCGATCGAGCGGTCTCCCGCAGCCGCACCAGAGGCACGGGAACGTTTACCAACCCGTTACACGAGCGCCTGTGCGAGGCGGGATGATCGACCAGAGCGGCGCCCGCGTGGTCGCCGGACACGCGACCGAGGAGCACCGATGGCGACGTTCACCCGAGGCTTCGGCGGTCGCCGTGACGACCGCGACGACCCGCGCATCCCACCGGGTCAGACGCTCGTCCGCGACTGGCCCGTGCTGTCGGCCGGCGCCACCCCCGAGATCGAACCGTCCGACTGGAGCTTCTCGATCCGCACCGAGTCCGGCCTGCACAGCTGGACCTGGGACGAGGTGCAGGCGCTCGGCGTCGAGGACGTCACCGTCGACATCCACTGCGTGACGCACTGGACGAAGCTGGACATGCCGTGGCGCGGTGTCCCGCTCGACCGGCTGTTCGCCGACGTCGAGACCTCGCTGGACTACTGCATGGTGCACAGCTTCGGCGGCTACACGACGAACGTGCCGCTAGACGAGCTCCTCGACGGGCAGGCGTGGATCGCGTTCGAGGCCGACGGCGAACCGCTCACGCCCGAGCACGGCGGTCCCGCACGCCTGCTGGTCCCCCACCTGTACTTCTGGAAGAGCGCGAAGTGGGTGCGCGGCATCGTCATGCAGTCCAACGACGAACCCGGCTTCTGGGAGAACGCGGGCTACAACCTGCACGGCGACCCGTGGAAGGAAGAGCGGTACTGGTGAGCGCGGTGGAGGGCCTGGAGGAACGGATCACCCCGCCGACGTCGGCTGCCCTCCGGCGGCGGCCGGCCTGGCACGCCGCGACGGTCGCCGCCGTCTCCCCCGAGACCCCGAACGCCAGGCGGATCGTCCTGGACGTCCCGACGTGGCCGGGCAACGACCCCGGCCAGCACCTCGACCTGCGCCTCACCGCCGAGGACGGGTACCAGGCATCACGCTCCTACTCGATCGCCTCGTCCGGCGTGACGACGTCGGTCGTGCTCGCGGTCGACCGGGTCGAGGACGGCGAGGTCTCGCCCTTCCTGGTGGACGCCGTCGAGGTCGGGGACGCACTCGAGGTGCACGGACCGCTCGGCGGGTGGTTCGTCTGGCGCCCGGGCGTGTCGGAGCGGCCGGTGCAGCTCATCGCCGGTGGTTCGGGGATCGTCCCGCTCGCCGCGATCGCGAGCGCGCACGCCGACGCCGGTGACGCCGCACCGTTCCGGCTCCTCTACGCCGTGCGCACGCCGGAGGACGTGTTCTTCCGCACCGAGCTCGCCCGTGCCGAGGCCGCCGGGGTCGACACCACCGTCGTGTACAGCCGCCGTGCCCCGGACGGTGCCGCGGTCCCGGCTGGCCGACTCACCCGGGACGCCCTGGCCGCAGCGGTGTTCCCGCCGGACGCCGGCGCCCTCGTCTACGTCTGCGGGTCGACGCCGTTCGTCGAACAGGTGCTGACGTGGCTCGGCGAGCTCGGGCACGACACGACCGACGTCCGCGCCGAGCGGTTCGGAGGCAGCGCATGACCGTGCTCGACGGCAACGCAATGGCCGGGGTGCTCATCGGGTTCCTCGGCTGGGACCCCACGATGGCCGCGCTCCGGTGCTCGGGGTGCAGGACGGTCGGGGCGCTCGCGGGCACCCGGGTGCACGCCAGCCCGATGGGCTTCGTCGCGCGGTGCCCGCACTGCGACGACGTGCTCGTCACGGTCGTCGATGCTCCGGGCGGACCGTGGGTCGGCATCCCTGGTGCCCGGGTCACGCTCGACGCCGACTGAAGACGTCCGTCCGGGCGGAGTGCAAACAACACGCCGAGCGAGAGCGAGGGAATGCGGAATCCGTGCGGGAAACCGCACGGTCCGGGATCCGACCCATCCGGACGGGGCGCTGCTCCGGATCACCCGATGGGCGCCGACCGGACCACCCATCCGCCGGCGCTCGAGAGGGCACGGTGGCCCACGCGTCCGAGGGGCGCGGGCACCCGAAGCCTGCGCCCCACGGACCGGATCCGGCCACCAGCCCGGACGACGAAGGCCCCGGTCGAGTGACCGGGGCCTTCGCAGTTCCGAGCGGATGACGAGATTCGAACTCGCGACCCTCACCTTGGCAAGGTGATGCGCTACCACTGCGCCACATCCGCGTACACGAGAACACTACCAGGCCGAGGGAGTTCGATCACACCATGAGCTACGTGCACGACAACCTCGGCGGTACCGAGGCCCACGGTGTGGACCTCGTCGACGGCGACGAACCAGCGGCGCGGATCCTCGTGCACGGCGACCTGCCGACGACGATCGAGCACGAGGGTCGGACCTGGCTGTCCTCCGGCGAGAGCCACGACGACGGTGACGACCAGGCACCCCCGATCGCGATCTACCGGCCGGTCGGCTGAGCAGTGACCACCGCTCTGGAGGACGTCGTCGCCCTCTTCGAGTACGCCACCACGCGCCTCCTGGACCGCGTCGCGGGCCTGACGGACGACGAGTGGGCCTGGGAGCCGGTCGAGGACGAACCGCGCGTGTCGATCCGCTGGCGGCTCGACCACATCGCCGAGACGCTCGACGAACCGCGCAACCGGGAGTTCCTCGGCGCCGGACCGTCCGGCGAGGCGGCACCCGTCCCCGCGGCGTCGGCGGATGCGGCAGTCGCCGCCGTCCGCGACGCCGCCGCCCGCTTCGCCGCGCTGGCCCGTGGGCTCGGCGACTCGGCGTCCGAGCCCCTCGGTCCGGTCGCGGGTCCGTACGGCGCCGACAGTCGGCTCTCGTTCGTCCTGCACATCGTCGACGAGCTGGTGCACCACGCCGCCGAGGTCGCGCTGCTCCGCGATCTCCACGCCGGCTGGGAGCGTGCACATCGGGTGGCCCCACACTGACGGCACGGTGTCACCAGGGTGGACCGCGGAACCCCTCGGTCACCCTGGGGAACCGCCGAGGGAGACCCCATGACGAACCCATCCGAGGCGGCCACGACACCCCTCGCACTCACGAGCGTGGTGGCCTCCGGCCTCCCCAGCGAACTCGGCAGCCCCGCGGCAGCGAAGTGCTACGACGTCCCGGCCGTGTTCAACCGTCGACCAGACGCCACCGAGACCACGGCGCTGCGCGGTGCCGACGGACACGCCCGGCTCGCCGCCGCCGGGTACCCCGACGTGACGCTCGACGTCCAGGACCGCCGCCTGGTGATCGGGCACACGAACCTCGGGCAGCTCGAACGGGGCCTCGCCACCGCCGTCGCGACGATCGTCGACACCGTCAGTCGCGCGTCGCTTGCCGAGAAGGAGGTCGCGCGGGACGCCGCACGGGCCGACTTCGACGACCGGACGGCCCGGGCGCAGGACGTGACACGGGCAGCGGAACGCATCCGCTTCGTCCCGGAGGCAGCGCGGGTGCACTAGGGTCTCGGAAAACGGACAATGCATCGACGGCCGGATGGACCGTGCGACGGATCGCACGACGGCGGACGACCGAGAACGGTGTCACCCATGGATCAATTCGCTGCTGCAGCGGCCGCCATGCAGGCCGCGCCGGAGGGTACCGACCTGTGCCCGCCCTTCCTCGCCACCCTCCCCGTGACGAGCGTCGGCATCTCGACGCTCGGCGACCCGTTGGGCTCGATGACGGTGTGCGCGAGTGACGCGATGGCGGAGCGGGTCGACGAGATCCAACTCGACCTCGGCGAGGGACCCTGCTGGCAGGCGCTCGAGACCCGACGCCCCGTCCTCGAGGCCGATCTCACCGCCACGACGACCGCGACCTGGCCCGTCGCACTCGAGGAACTCCTCCGGGCCGGGGTCGGTGCGCTCTTCTCCTTCCCCATGCGCATCGGCACGATCCCCGTCGGCGCCGTCGACCTCACGGTGGGCGAGGAACGGACCCTGACCCGCGGACAGGTCCAGGGGGCGATCGAGCTGAGCACGGTCGCCGCTCGGCGTGTCCTCCGGGACGCCCTGCTCGCCGCTGCCGCCGACGGGCGCGCGGACATGGAGCCCGGACGATACTCGAGGCGAGAGGTGCACCAGGCCACCGGTATGGTCGCAGCCCAGCTCGGCATCAGCGTCCAGGACGCCCTGCTCGTCCTGCAGGCCCACGCGTACGCCACCGAACGCACCGTCCGCGACGTCGCCGCGGACATCATCGAACGCCGACTCGACCTCGCCCGGCCGTACGGTTCCGAGACCTAGGGAGCACGCACCATGGCACCGACCCGCGAGCACCGACTCGTCGACACCTTCGTCGCCCTGACCGACATCCTCGTCGACGACTACGACGTGGTCGAACTCCTGCAGAACCTCGTCGACAGCGTCGTCGACATCTTCGACGCGTCCGCCGCCGGCATCCTGCTCGTCAACCAGTCACAGGAGCTCGAGGTCCTCGCGTCCACGAGCGACCGGTCGAGCTTCCTCGGACTCCTGCAGCTCGACGCCGGCGAGGGCCCCTGCGTGGAGTGCTTCGCCACCGGGCGCCCGGTCTCGGTGCGCGACCACGCCGAGATGGAACGTCGGTGGCCGACGTTCGCCGCGGCCTCGGCCGAGTCCGGCTACGCCTCGGTCCACGCCATCCCGATGCGCCTCCGCGACACCACGCTCGGGTCGCTCAACCTGTTCCGCGAGACCGAGGGCGCCCTGAACCGCGACGACGCCCTCGCCGCCCAGGCGCTCACGGACGTGGCCACGATCAGCATCCTGCAGCAGCGCTCGCTCGAACACGCCAACCTGGCGCAGCAGCAGCTCCAGCGCGCGCTCGACAGCCGGATCGTCATCGAGCAGGCGAAGGGCTTCCTCGCCCAGACGCACCGGATCGACATGGACCAGGCCTTCGCGAAACTGCGTGCCCACGCGCGGTCCAACCAGGAGCTGCTCGCCGACGTCGCGCGCGCGGTCGTGGAGCGGCGACTCGTCATCCCCTGAGCCGCGCAGGTCGCTCCGCGTAGCGTGCAGGACACCACGTAGCCCCGGTCCCCGGTTACCGCGTCACCGCTGCACCCAGGAGGACACCATGGTCGACGACACGACCGCACCGGTCGGCTACCGGAAGACCACACCGCGCGACGGCCGGCCCGACACGACGTCGACCTACACCGCGCTGCTCGCCCAGGTCCGCACCGCCGGACTCCTCGGTCGTCGGACCGGCTGGTACTGGGGGCTCGTCGCCGTCCTCACGGCGCTGCTCGTCGCCACGGGCACCGCGTTCGCCGTGCTCGGCGGCTCGTGGTGGCAGCTCGTCGTCGCGGGGGTGCTCGGACTGCTCTTCACGCAGTTCGCGTTCCTCTCGCACGAGGCCGCACACCGGCAGGTCTTCGCCAGTCACGACTGGAACGACCGTGCCGCACGGTACGTCGGCACGTTCCTGACCGGCATCAGCTACGCCTGGTGGATGAACAAGCACACCCGGCACCACGCGAACCCGAACACGGTCGGCAAGGACCCGGACATCTCGTTCGACGCGATCTCGTTCCGGGCGGAGGACGCGCGGAGCCGCACCGGCTTCCTGCACGTCCTCGTCCGGGTGCAGGGGTGGGCGTTCTTCCCGATGCTCCTCGTCGAGGGCGCGAACCTGCACTGGCAGTCGATCCGCACCTACACGGGACGCGGCGCCGTCAAGCACCGCTGGGCCGAGGGCTCCGTCTTCGCCGGACGCTTCGTGCTCTACGTCGGCGCGGTCTTCTGGGTCCTGCCGATCGGCATCGCGTTCGCGTTCCTCGGCGTCCAGCTGGCGGTCTTCGGGTTCTGCATGGGGATCGCGTTCGCGCCGAACCACAAGGGCATGCCGATCATCGAGGCCGGACGCCGGGTCGACTTCCTCTCCCGCCAGGTGCTGACCTCCCGCGACATCAGCGGCGGGCGGTGGGTCGAGTTCTTCATGGGCGGGTTGAACCACCAGGTCGAACACCACCTCTTCCCGAGCATGGCCCGGCCGAACCTCCGTGCGGCGCGGGACCTCGTGCGCCGGTACTGCGACGAGCAGGGCGTGCCGTACACCGAGACCACCCTCGTGCACTCCTACGTGATCGTCGTCCGGTACCTCAACGAGGTCGGCCTGGCGGCGAGCGATCCGTTCGCCTGCCCGGTGGTCGAGCGCTTCCGGGCCCCGTGACCGTCGGCGGTCCCCGCTAGGGTCCGGGCGTGATCACACGCACCACCGGTCAGGGCCGCCCGCTCGTCGCCGTGCACGGCTTCGGCATCGACCACCGCATCCTGCTCCCCCTCGAGCACGCCGTCGCGGACGCGCCGTGGCGGTGGGTCCACGTCGACCTGCCGTGGGTCCGCGAGTCGTCGGGGTACGACCCCTCGGCCTCGAGCGCGCAGGACGTCGCCGACGCCGTCCGTGCAGCGGTCCGTGCGCACCTGGGCGACGAGCCGTTCGCGATCGTCGGCAACTCGTTCGGCGGCATGGTCGCGCGCTCCGTCGCGCACGGGCTCCGCGACCAGGTGCTCGGCCTCGCCACGATCGTCGGCGTCGTCGAACCGGACCACGCACGCCGACGAGTGCCCCCGCGACAGGTCGTCTTCCCCGATCCGGCCGTGGTCGCCGCGGCCGAGCCCGGTGCCGCCCGCGACGACTTCGCCGCGCTCAGCGTCGTCCAGACCACCGCGACGCTCGAGGCGTACGAACAGTCCGTGCTCCCCGGCCTGCACGCCGCCGACCAGGCCGTGGTCGACCGGATCGCGTCCGACTACGCGCTGCGCACCGAACCCGAGGCGCTCCACCCCGATCCGTTCACCGCGCCGACACTGCACCTCTTCGGCCGTCAGGACGACGTGGTCGGGTACGAGGACGGCTGGGCGCTGCGCGACCACTACCCCCGCGCGACGTACGCCGTGCTCGACGCGGCGGGGCACAACGCCCACCTGGAACGTCCGGCCGTCGCGGCGGCGCTGTTCCGCGACTGGCTCGACCGGATGGCCTGAGCCGGGGCGTCCGCCGCCCAGCCGCCGAGGACTACCGTCGAGCCAGGTGACCCCAGCCCACGGCCGCCGGAACGATCCCATCGTCCAGCGACCGGAAGCACCATGACCTCCCTCTCCAGCACCGAGCACGCCGAGACCGACGACGTCCGCTGGGCGGCGGTCGATCCGCGGACCTGGGAGGCGCGGTGCGGCTCCGTCGTGATCGGCACGGTGGTCTTCGGGTCGCGGTACGTCGTGCGGCTGCGAGACGGCGACATGACCGGCTTCCACACCAGTCTCGAGAGCGCGAAGGCGCAGCTCGAGGCGTGGGTCCGCTGGCAGTCGGGGCCTCCCGGCGAGCTCTGAGAGGCTGGGTCGGTGCACATCACACTCGACTCCACGACCGCGACCGACGTCGTCACCGACATCCGGTTCCCCGAGGGCAACCGGTGGCACGACGGCCGGCTCTGGTACTCCGACATGCACACGGGCGAGGTGTTCTCGCTGCGCCCCGGCCCGGGCGCGCAGCCCCGGCTCGAGGCCACGGTGGACGGGCAGTCCTCGGGCCTCGGGTGGCTGCCCGACGGCCGGTTGATCGTCAGCGCGATGGAGTCCCGCACGGTCGTGGCCGTGGGCGGGGACGGCGCGGCCGAGGTGTTCGCCGACCTGTCCGGGGTCGAGTCCTCGCTGCTCAACGACCTGGTCGTCGACGACGCGACCGGCCGCACCTACATCGGTGCCTTCGGCTACGACCTCTACGGCGGTGAGGAGCTCCGCCCCGGCCCGCTCTGGGTGATCGACACCGACGGCTCCCACCGCCTCGCCGCGGACGGTCTCGTCTTCCCGAACAGCGCGAACGTCCTCCCGGGGACCCGCACGCTCGTGGTCAGCGAGACGTGGGGTGGTCGTCTGACGGCGTTCGACATCGAGCCCGACGGTTCCCTGACCGGACGGCGCGAGTGGGCGGCGCTCCCCGCCGGCACCACGCCGGACGGCAGCACCGTCGACCGCGACGGCGCGGTCTGGGTCTGCTCCGTCGACACCGGCGAGTTCCTGCGGGTCGTCGAGGGCGGCACGGTGACGGACCGCATCGACGCCCCGGGTCGGTGTGCGATCGACTGTGCGCTCGGCGGCGAGGACGGGCGCACGCTCTACCTCGCGACCGCCGACAGCTACGACCCCGCCGTGACGGCACGGACCCGGGCCGGTCGGATCAGTTCCGTGCGCGTCGAGGTCCCGGGGTGGTGACGGCGACCGGTCGGTCGTGACGCCGCGCGGAGATCGCTCCGTGCGGCCGCGGGGTCGCGTCGTCGGCGTCCCGGGTGACCGTCTCGACGACGTCGAAGCCCGCTGCGGAGACCGCTGCTGCCAGGCGGTCCACCGACCACCGGTGGGCGGTGGTGACCGCGTGGTCGAACGGCTCCACGTCCGGTCCGGTGGGGAACCCGACGAGCAGCCGGCCGCCGGGGCGGAGGACCCGCGCGAACTCCTCGAGCGGACGTCGAAGGGCAGCCGGGTCGTGGTGGATCAACGAGTACCAGGCCAGGACGCCTCCGAGGCTCTCCGGCTCGTCGGGGAGTGCGTCGACGTCCGCGACCGCGAACGGGACGCCCGGGTGTGCCTGCCGGGCGTGCGCGACGAACGCCGGGACACGGTCCACACCCCGTGCGTCGTGACCGAGCGAGGCGAGCTGTGCGGTCCAGTGTCCGGGGCCGCACCCGGCGTCGAGCAGGGCTCCGTCGACGGTCGACGCCCACGCCGTCACCAGCGCCGCGTCGGCCACGTGGACGGACGTCATCGACCCCAGGTGCTCGATGTACTCGGCGGCGCGACGCGAGTACGCCGACGTGACGGGGTCCGGGTCGCCGGGACGCACCATCACCACGTCGACGTCGTCCTCGTGGTCACGGACGAACCCGTGCCGCTCGTAGAGCCGCTGTGCCGCACTCCCCTGCAGCACGATGAGTCGCGTGTCCCCGGCGTGCGGCTCGGCCAGCACGGTCCGCAGCACCGTCGACCCGATGCCGCGCCCCTGCAGGTGCGGCGCGAGGTAGAGGTGCTCGATCCACCGGTCGCTGCCGTCGACCCGGACCGTGACGGAGCCGACGTCGGCACCGTCGACCACGATGACCCGCGTGCTGTCGGGCAGGAACCCGCGCCGCAGCCGCTCCCGGACGCGCACGTCGTCGTACCGGCCGAGTCGGCGGAGGTCGGCTCGGAGCACCTCGGCCCGGAGCTCCGCGATCCACTCCACGTCGTCGGGGGTACCGGGGCGCAGCGAGATGTCCATCCCCGCCATCGTACGGTCGCCGGGACACGTCGTAGCCTGGCCGCGTGGCACCTTCGCGAGCGGTCGGGTTCGACCTCGACGGGACCCTCTTCGACCACCGGGGCGCCGCCCGCACCGGCGCGGAGCAGTTCCTCACCGGGCTGGGCGTCACCGTCACCCCGTCGGTGCTCGACGCCTGGTCCGCCGCCGAGGACGAGCACTTCGAGCGCTGGCGCTCCGGCGAGATCGGCTTCCAGGAGCAGCGGCGCGAGCGGCTCCGGACCGTCCTGCCCCCGCTCGGGATCGTGCTCCCCCACGACCCCGACGCTCTGGACAGCGTGTTCGAGCGGTACCTCGACGCCTACCGCGCCGCCTGGCGTGCGTTCCCGGACGCTGTGCCGCTGCTCCGCGAGCTCCGGACGCGCGGCTACCGCCTCGGGCTGCTGACGAACGGGTCCGCCGCGCAGCAGTCCGAGAAGCTGGCCGCGACCGGACTCGACACCGCCCTCGACGCGGTGTGCATCTCGGAGCGCATCGGCGTGCACAAGCCCGACGAGCGAGCCTTCCACGCGCTCGCCGACGCACTGGGGGTGCCCGCGTCGGCGTGCCTCTTCGTCGGCGACGACCCGGTCCGAGACGTCGCCGGGGCCCGGTCCGCAGGGATGCGCACCGTCCTCGTCGACCGGTACGCCGATGGTGCACCCGACGTCCGGCAGCAGGTGCTGTCCGCGCTCGGCGAGTCCTGAACGACGCGTCGTCCGGGTCGGCTCGCGCCGTTCCCTAGGCTGGTGCGATGCGCTCCCTGACCCGGCTCGACGACTGGACGGCAGACGAGGTCGAGGAGGTCTTCGCCCTCGCCGACGCGTACCGCACCGGTCAGGGGCCGACGACCGACGGCTCTGCGGTGATGTTCTTCCCCGCGACCAGCCTGCGCACGCGGGTCACGTTCGAGCGCGGAGCCGCGACGATGGGACTGCAGCCGATCGTCTTCCCGGACACCACGCTCGACAAGCCCGAGGCGCTCTCGGACGTCGCCGGCTACCTGGCCTCGTGGGCGGACGTCCTCGTCGTCCGCCACCACGACCTCACCGTCGTCGAGGGCCTCGCGGGTGCCGGAGCACTCCCCGTCGTCAACGCGATGACCGACGAGAACCACCCGTGCGAGGTGCTGTCCGACCTGTACGCCCTGCGGCGGGAGCAGCGCGACCTCGGCACGCTGCGCTTCCGTTTCGTGGGCGCCGACGGCAACATCGCCCGGGCGTGGCAGGAGGCCGCACGTGTCCTGCAGCTCCACCTGGTGCAGTGCTGCCCCGCCGACCTCGCGACCCCCGGAGCCGCGTGGACGGACGACCTCGCGACCGCGATCCGGACCGCTGACGTCGTCATCACCGACGGGCCCGGGC
Source organism: Curtobacterium sp. GD1 (assembly GCF_020882855.1). NCBI lineage: Bacteria > Bacillati > Actinomycetota > Actinomycetes > Micrococcales > Microbacteriaceae > Curtobacterium > Curtobacterium sp. GD1. The sequence goes on from NZ_JAFEVQ010000021.1 coordinate 22,298, forward strand.
GGCATGCCGAGGCGCTCGAGCCGTTCCGGATCACGGCGGACCTGCTCGACACCGCACCGGCCGGCGTCCGCTTCGCCCCGTGTCCGCCGTTCGTGCGCGGGCGGGAGGTCAGCGCGGACGCCATCGCGCACCCGGCCTTCGTCGGGCACGGGTTCAAGGCATCCCTGCTGCCGGTGCAGCAGGCCGTGCTGGCGCACTGCATCGGTCTCGCCTGATCCGGCCCACTCCCTACCGCTCGACTCGCACGGGAGCACGGCCCGACCGCCCGGCACGGGCCCGGAGAGATCGCACGGAGAGCGCGATGCCGACACCGTCGAGCACGACGAGGAGTCCGAGCGCAGCGTGCGCGACCACCCAGAGCGCAGCATCGTGCGGGAGCAACTGCGACGGGTCGAACGCCCCGGTCGACTCCGAACGGTCGACAGCCCAGTCGTCAGCCTCCGTGTACAACGTGAAGAAAGCGACGAACGCCGCGTTGAACACGACCGCGAGCGCCCAGATCACCGCGATCGTCACCCGGGAGAGCGGCCGGGGCGCACCGACGTCGGACATGGGGCAACCGTAGACGGGAACGACCGGGCGACCGGCAGGGGAACCGCGTCCTGGCGTGAGCGTCCTCGAAGGGACGGAACGAGAAAAGCCCCCGGGAGACCCGGGGGCTTTCTTCTGTGGTGGGCGATACTGGGATCGAACCAGTGACCTCTTCCGTGTCAGGGAAGCGCGCTACCGCTGCGCCAATCGCCCAGAGGAGTGTGGAACTGGAGGTGGGGACGGGATTCGAACCCGCGTGGACGGCTTTGCAGGCCGCTGCCTAGCCTCTCGGCCACCCCACCATCGAGGTTCACGTCTCCGTGAGTACCCGAACGGTGGGATACCCTCTGGTGAGTCGTGACGTTCCGGAGAACACCACACTCGAGCGGATGACGAGATTCGAACTCGCGACCCTCACCTTGGCAAGGTGATGCGCTACCACTGCGCCACATCCGCATTTGTCTGACCCGCTGTCGCGGCGACGACGTAAACTCTATACGAACCCGGGGGCATCCACCAAAATCCTCCTCGTTCACCGGGCGTGTCCCCCGTGTTCATGCGGATCGGGCGGGTTCCACCGTCCGCGCCACACCCGGGACGCGCGCCGTGTTCGGCACCGGCCCCGGCATCCGCTACTATCGACTGGCACGCACAGTGCAGGGGGCGATTGGCGCAGTTGGTAGCGCGCTTCGTTCACACCGAAGAGGTCATCAGTTCGAGTCTGGTATCGCCCACCCACCCGCAAGAGCCCGGCGCAACAGCGTCGGGCTCTTCGCATCTGTTGAGACAGTCACCAGCCAGATCGGACGAAGGGGCGCATGACCGACGTCGACCTCGAGTTCGCCCGGGTCCGGGCAGTCCTCGACCGTCCGACCCTCCGGCTGATGTCCCGGCCGACCAGCGCCGTCGTCCTCGCCGTGTTCCGCACGGTGTTCGACCGCGACGTGCAGTACGTCCCCGCGGACCGGATGCACCTGCAGGTCGAGGAGCACGTCGCACGGCTCCAGGCCGCCGGCGCGCGCACCCCCGCGAGCGAGCAGGCGGAGCAGCCCGAGCAGGACGCCCGACCGAACGGCCGCGCCCTCTGCCGCGAGTGGGTCGCCGCGCAGTGGCTCGTCCGTTCGAACTCCCCCGACGGCGACGAGCAGTACTCCCTGACGAGCCACGCGCTCGAGGCCCTGTCCCTCGTCGACGCCCTGTCGTCCGACCGGGCGCTCATCAGCGAGAGCCGGCTCGCGATGATCGTCGACGCCGTGCACCGCTGGGCCGCCCGCGCCGAGCCCGACCCCGACGTGCAGATCCGGCGCATCGACGCGCAGATCGCCGAGCTCCAGGCCGAGCGGGCGCGACTCGAACAGGGTGACGTGGACACCGTGGACGACGCCCGGATGCGGGACGGCTACACGAACATCTCCGACCTGATCCGCCAGCTCCCGAGCGACTTCAAGCGTGTGGAGGAAGCGGTGGCGACGATGCACCGCTCGATCGTCGAGGACTTCCGGCAAGAGGTCCGTCCGATCGGCGAGATCCTCGACGACTACCTCGCCCGCACGGACAACCTCATGCAGGCCACCCCCGAGGGCCGTGCGTTCGAGGGGGCGTTCGAGCTGCTCCGCGACGACGCCTTGCTGCTGCGACTCCGAGACGACATCGCGACGATCCTGGCCCACCCCTTCGCGGACTCCCTCGGGGCGTCCGAGCGCCGGGCCTTCCGCAACACGGTGGTCATCCTCCGCCAGGGCATCGAGGACGTCCTCGCCCAGCGACGACAGCTCACGGCGACGCTGCGCGACCAGATCGTCGCGCACGACGTCGCCCGCGACCGCGAGCTCGACGCCGTCATCCGGTCGATCGAGCGCGGGCTGGCGACCTGGATGGAGCACGGGTCGGCGCGCGACCGGCTGCCCCTCGGCCTCCTGCCGGCGACGGCCGAGGTCGGCACGCTGCGCGAACGGTTCTACGACCCGGACGCCGAGTCCGTGCCGCCCGCGATCGAGGAGCCGGACGACGACGTCTTCGAGGAACTCGACGTGGAGACGCTCCGGCGACACGGTGGACCGCTCCTCACCGAGCTCCGCGCGGCACTGCGCTCCGCCGAGGCCGACTCCAGCGTCGACGCCTTCCACGGCCTGCCGCCGGAGCAGCGGCGTCCGGTCGAGCTCTTCGGGCTCGCGCACCTCCTCACCGGTCGCGAGGACTTCGAGTCCGCCACGCACCTCGCCGAGCACCGGACGGTCCGTCCCGACGGCAGCCCGGTCACCTTCCACATGCCGACCGCGGCGCTCACCGACGAACGCCACGACCGGACGCCAGACACGACGAACGACGAACACGCACAGGAGGCGCGGTGAGCGACACGACGCCGGCACCGGTCGACGAGACGGTCCCCTACGACGACCCCGCACCCGTCCCGCAGGACGACGAGCGCGACGAGACCAGCTTCGCCCTCTTCGAGGGCGACGAGGGTCGACTGGACGACCGGCAGCGCCGTGCCCTCGTGGCCCTGCTCCGCAACTCCTACGTCAGCGCACGGACGCACGCCGACGAGTGGCGCGCCGTGCTCGACGCGGAGTACCAGCTCCGCTCGCGCCTCAACGACCTGTTCCTCGAACTGCACGTGGACCGTGATCGCGAGGTCGCCTGGAAGCGTCAGGCCCGCTCCGAGAGCCAGCGCCGCGGCTTCCCCACGCTGCTGCGCGACGTCCCGTACACGCGCGAGGAGACGATCGTCCTCGTCTACCTGCGCATGCGTCTCCGCGCCGACACCCGCCCGGGCCCGGACCAGGTCGTCGTCGACCGCTCCGAGATCCTCGGGCACGTCGCCGGGTTCCGCCCCGCGACGGCGACCGACCGCACCCGTGACGAGGGCCGCGTGGCGAAGGCGGTCGAGCGCCTCGTGACCGCCCGGATCCTGCTGAAGACCAGCGACCCGGACCGGTTCCGGGTCGCGAGCGTGGTCGAAGTGCTGCTCCCGCTGGAGCGGCTGCGCGACCTCGACACGTGGTTGGCGAGCACAGCGTCGCGGACCGCCACCGCACCCGGGGACGCGACCACCCCGGACGGCGAGCCGACCGACGGGGACGACCCGTCCCTCCTGGCCGACGAGACCGACACCGACGACGAAGGCGAGACGGAAGCGTGACCGACACCTTCGAGATCCCGGCCCTGTTCGACACGGTCGCGCAGTGGCGCGCCGAGTCGATGCAGGTCGTGAACTGGGGCGGCTTCCACGGCCACCGCCAGGTCGAGCTGTCCGGCACCGCGACGCTCATCTCGGGCGCGTCCGGCACCGGCAAGTCGACGCTGATGGACGCGTACCTCGCCGTGATGATGCCGTCGGACGTGCCGTTCAACGGCGCGTCGAACGACGCGACCACCGGGCGCGCGCGCAGTGCCGACCAGCGGAACCTGCTGACGTACCTGCGCGGCAAGGTGGACACCCGTCGCGACCCCGAGTCCGGTGCCCTGCGCGACGTGAACCTGCGCGGCGACGACCAGACCACGTGGGGTGCCGTCGCGGTGACGTTCCGGAACGACGACGAGCGGCGCTTCACGGTGCTGCGCGCGTACATCGTGCCGAAGCGTGCGCGGGGCGTCGGCGACATCCAGATGACCATGGCGACGGTGGACGACACGTTCGACCTGCGCCGGCTCGAGGAGTTCGTGCCGACGCGGTTCCACCACCTCGAGCTCACCGGACGCGTGCCGGGGCTCGTCATCCGCGACACCTACCAGGAGCTCGCGTACACGCTGCAGACCCGCCTCGGGATCGGTGACTCCGGCGGCGGCAACCGGGCGATGCGGCTCCTCGCGCGCATCCAGGCCGGGCAGCACCTGCCGACCGTCGACGCCCTGTACAAGTCGCTCGTGCTCGAGACGCCGGGCACGTACGAGGCCGCCGACCGTGCCCTCGCGCACTTCTCCGCCCTCGACGAGGCGTACGAGGCGATGGACACCGAGGAGCGCAAGGTCCGCATCCTCTCCCCCATCACCGAACTGCACGCCGAGATCGCGCGCTCGAGGGCCGCGGCCGAGGCGCTCGACGGGATCGCGACCGGCGCCGAGGTGTCCCCGTTCGCGCACTGGACCGCATCGCGCAAGCGCGCGCTCCTGGACGCCGAGGTGGACCGCAACGGGCGCGAACGCACGGCTGCCCGCGCCGAAGTCGCCGCGGCGGAGGCCCGGCACGCCGCGGTCGAGATCGAGCTGCGCGATGCCGAGGCCCGGCTCCGCGACCAGGGCGGGAACGCGCTGGCGCAGCTCGAGGACCGCATCGACCGTCGGACGCGGGAGCGCGACGCCGTCGTCCGCACCCGGGCGACGTTCGACGAGCGGACGGCCGTGCTCGGGTCGCCCGTGTCCACCGAGCAGTCCTTCACCGCCGCGCAGCGGGCGTCGCACGAGTTCCTCGGCACCTACCCCGCGTCGCGCGCGGAGCTCGACGAGCGCCGTGACGCCCTCACCCGCGAGGAGTACCCGCTCCTCGACCGCGAGCGGTCCCTCCGCCAGGAGCGTCAGTCGCTCGAGCACCGACAGGGCGCCATGCCGCTGCCGATGCACGAGGCCCGACTGGCGATGGCCCGCGCCGCCGGCATCGACCCCTCCGAGCTGCCCTTCGTCGCCGAACTGCTCGACGTGCTGCCCGGCGAGGAGCGGTGGCGCACGGCGATCGAGTCCGTCCTGGCGCCCGTCGCCCGCACGCTCCTGGTCGACCAGGACCGCCTCGCCGACTTCAGCGAGGCGATCGACGCGCTCCGCCTACCGGTGCGCGTGCAGTTCGAGGGCGTCCCGACGGGGCCGCACATCGACGTCGACGGCGACCCGTCCATGGTGTCCGGCAAGCTCGCGATCAAGCAGTCGCCGTTCAGCACCTGGGTGCGCGAGCGCATCGAGTCCGAGCGCACCGACGCCCGGTGCGTCGGGTCCGCCGCGGACCTCGGCGGCGGCGGTCGGCGCGTCACCGAGTCCGGGCAGCTCCGCGACGGTCGACGCGGTGCCCACGGCGACCGGCGTCAGGCGAACGTCATCGGCTTCACGAACGAGGCGCGGGTCGCCTCGGTGGAGCAGGAGCTGGCCGCGATCGCCGAGGACCTCGCCACGCTCGAGGCCCGGCGTACCGACGTCGCGCAGGACATCACGGCGCTCGACGTCCTCCGCGCCGCGCACCAGCACATCGTCGACGTCACGTGGGAGGCGATCGACGTCGTCGGGCTCGAGGACTCGCTCGCCCGCCTCGACCAGGAACGCCAGGCACTCCTCGCCGCCGACGACGGCCTCCGCACGCTGCGTTCGGCCGTGGGTCGGCTCCGGGCGTCCCTCGACGAGGCGTCGGACCGTCGCGCCGCTGCCCGCCAGTCGGTCGCCCGGCTCGAGGAGCGGCACGCCGTGCTCGTGGACGGTCAGGACGCCGCGGCCGAGATCCTGTCGCGCTTCGAGGACACTCCTGACGCCCTGCCGGACGACCGACAGGCGCAGCTGCTGTCCGAGACGTTCGAGGAGATCGGAGCACCGGACGGCGTCGACGGCTTCGACGACGCGACCCGCCGACTGAAGCGCCGGCTCGAGGAACGCCTCGCGCAGGCGCTCGACGGCGCCGCGTCGGCCTCGACCGCGTTGACGCTGACCTTCCAGCGCTACCAGGACGCCTGGCCGGACCCGAACCTCGGGACCGGCGTCGCGTCCTACCCCGACTACCGCGCCATCCTCGACCAGATCGTCGCGACGGGCCTGCACTCCCGCCGGAGCGAGTGGCGCCGACGCCTGTCGCAGTGGAGCGGCGAGGACCTCGTCCCGCTCGCCGGCGCCTTCGACCGGGCCGTCGTCGAGATCGAGGAGCGGCTCGAACCGGTCAACGAGATCCTCCGCGAGTTGCCCTTCGGTGCGAACCGCGACCGGCTGAAGATCCAGATCCGCCGGGTCACCCGCGAAGAGGTGACCGCCTTCCGCCGGGAGCTCCGGGCGCTGTCGGCGTCGGTCGACACCGAGCTGACCGACGACGTGCTCGAGACCCGGTTCCGCCGGCTCCGACGCTTCATGGCCGTCATCCGCCCCGACCCGTCCGTCCCGCGTGGCGGCCGGACCACGCAGCGCGACGCCGTGCTCGACGTCCGGCGGCACATGGAGATCACGGCCGTGCGGTACGACACCGAGGGCAACGACCTCGGCGTGTACTCGTCCCTCGGCGACAAGTCCGGCGGTGAGACGCAGGAGCTCGTGGCGTTCATCGTCGGTGCCGCGCTCCGCTACCAGCTCGGCGACGAGACCCGGCCGCGGCCGCGGTTCGCGCCGGTCTTCCTCGACGAGGCCTTCATCAAGGCGGACTCGGAGTTCGCGGGGCGTGCGGTGACGGCGTGGCTGCGGCTCGGGTTCCAGCTCGTCGTGAGTGCGCCGCTCGACAAGGTCACGGCGCTGGAGCCCTCGATGGAGCGGCTCCTGTCGATGCGCAAGCACCCGGACACCGGGCACTCGTCGATCACCGAGATCGCGCGGGCCGCCGTGGGGGCGTAGGCGCGCCGCCCGTCCCCGGGTCGCCGCCCGTCCGTGGGCCGACCGCCCGTCCCCGGGCCGCCGGGGTCGCACGAACTGCCGCCCGGCGCCGGCAGCAGCGGCACCTCGTGCGACCTCAGCGACGGGCGCACGGCATGTCGTGCGAGCGGGGCGACCGTCACCGCCACCCCCGGACTGGGGTGCCGGCAACAGCAGGCCGCCGGGCACTCCTTGACTACGATCGCCAGGAGCTCCACCGACTCCAGCAGGGACCGTACCGTGACCACTCGCACACGCACCGCAGGCGCGATCGTCACCGGGCTCCTCGTCGCCGGCGCGCTGGCTGCGTGTGTCCCGTCCTCCACGGCACCGGGGTCGACAGCGGCACCGACCACCGCCACGGCGACTCCGCTGGTCACACCGACGCCGACGCAGACACCGACGCCCACACCCACCGCGACCCCGACTCCAACCCCGACCGCGACGCCGACCGCCGTGCCGACGACACTCCCGGTCGGCGACGTCACGTCGAACGGACGCACCTGGCGGCAGTCGTACGCCGAGGACTTCACGAAGCCCGCCGCGCTCGGCACGGTGGCATCCGTCTACCCCGGCATGGGCCTCTACGACGGATTCCAGGACACCAGCGGACTCGGCACGTACGCCCCTGCGAAGGTGCTGTCCGTCGCCGACGGCAACCTCGACTTCGACTTCCACTCCGAGGACGGCCGACCGCTCGTCGCCGCGGTCATGCCGGACGGGTACGCGCCGCACACGACGGCACGCGTCAGCATCCGCTACAAGACCACGGTCACCGACGGGTACAAGTTCGTCGGCATGCTGTGGCCGTCCTCCGACGAGTGGAACGACGGCGAGATCGACTGGCCGGAGTCACTCACGCTCGGGGCGTCGCCGCGCCCCGCGTCCGCGATCCCGGGAACGTACGCGAACCGTCACGTCAAGTACGACCGCTCGGTGCAGGTCCACGCGAAGACCGACACCACCGAGTACCACGTCGCCACCACCGAGTGGGACACGGGCATCGTCCGCTTCTACTGGGACGGGGAGCTCGTCTCCTGCACCACCGAGGCCGTGCCGACGAAGCCGATGCGCGTGACCCTGCAGGGCGAGACGTGGACCGACCACGGCGCCGTCCCGACGGACGCATCGGGCACCGTGTCCGTCGACTGGATCTCCATCTGGAACTGACCCGCGCGCGGTACGGTGGGCGCGTGTTCGGACGCCGCTCCCCCAGCCCCCGCCCCGACGACCGACCGGGCCTCGGCATCGGCGCCCTCGTGCAGGTCGTCGACACCGACCAGGGCGGCGAGGAGTGGGCCGACGAACCGATGGGCGTCATCGTCGCACCGGGCGGCAGCCAGCTCGGCGGGACCCAGCGCACCTGGACGGTCGCGTTCGAGGAACCCGTGTACACGAAGGACGGCCGCGGCCCGTTCGAGCGCGCGACCGTCCTGAGTCGTCAGCTGGTGCCGGTCGAGCCGGCACCGGACACCGAGGGCTAGTACTCCTCGTTGCCGCTCTTCATCATGGCCGCGAAGGCCATGCAGACCCCCACGCCACCGAGCACGCCGATGCCGATGATGACGCCTGCGATGAGTTCGAGCATTGGTGACTCCTTGGTTCCGGGGCCGGTCTGGCTGCCCTCAGGTTAGCGGATGCCGCGCATGAGCTTCAGCACCGGCTTGGCGAGGACGAGCAGGACGACCCCGACCGCGACGGCGACGAGCCCGAGAACGGCGAAGTACGGCGCCTCGTCCGTCGGGTCGTAGTACTGCGAGAGCACCCCCGTGACGGCGGTGCCGAGCGACACCGACAGGAAGAACAGGGCCACCATCTGCGTCTGGAACTTCGGCGGAGCGAGCTTCGTGGCCACCGACTGGCCCACCGGCGACAGCAGGAGCTCGGCGATCGTGAAGACGAGCAGGATCCCGACGAGGGCGAGCAGCGGCGTGCCGTTCTGCCCGGTGCCGACGAAGGGCAGGAAGAGCAGGAACGCGACGCCCATGATGCCGGTGCCGAGGGCGAACTTCGTCGGGGTGGACGGCTGGCGGTCGCCGAGCTTCGTCCAGATCGCCGCGAACACACCGGACAGCACGATGATGAAGACCGGGTTGATCGACTGCACCCACGAGACCGGCATCTCCCAGCCGAACAGGGACCGGTCGAGGCGCTCGTCGGAGTAGACGGTCACGACGGTGAACTGCTGCTGGTACAGCGACCAGAACACCGCACTGCCGATGAACAGTGGGATGAAGGCGAACACGCGGGACCGCTCCTGCGCGGTGATGCCGCTCGAGAGGATCACCACGAAGTACCCGATCGTGGCGAGAATGACGATGGCGACGACCACGGTGGGCAGGTTGTCGACGTTGAGGAGTCCGGTCAGCACGGCGACCACGATCACCGCGAGTGCCACGAGGACGAGCACGCCGATGAGCGGGAGCCGACGGCGGTCGACGGGGTTCGTGACGTGCCGCACGGACTCCGGCAGATTGCGGCGGCGGATCGCGTACTGCACGAGCCCGGCCGCCATGCCGACCGCGGCCAGGCCGAAGCCGTAGTGGAAGCCGAGCGAGCTCTGCAGCAGGCCGGTCAGGAGCGGACCGAAGAACGCCCCGAGGTTCACGCCGAGGTAGTACAGCGAGAAGCCGGCGTCACGACGGGGGTCGTCCCGGCTGTAGAGCCCGCCGACGATCGTCGTCGCCGTGGCCTTGAGTCCGCCGGAGCCCAGCGCGATGAGCACGAGGCCGACGCCGACGCCCGCGACACCGGGGATGAGCGCGAGGGCGATGTGCCCGAGCATCACGACGATGGCACTGCCGAACAACGTCCGGTCCGCACCGAGCAGCCGGTCGGCGATCCACGCCCCGATGATCGTGAACAGGTACACGGCGCCGCCGTAGGCACCCATGATCCCGCTGGCGACGCCCTTGTCGATGCCCAGCCCGCCCTGCGAGAGCGTGTAGTACATGTAGATGAGGACGATGCCCTGCATCCCGTAGAACGAGAACCGCTCCCAGAGCTCGACGGCGAACGGCGTCGACAACTCGAACGGCTGCCCGAAGAAGGTCCGCCCGCGTGCGGGCGTGGTGGTACCTGACATGCCGCACATTCTGCCCCTCGGAGCCGGGCCGCGCCGAATCGCTGAACTCGCCTCAGGAACGCCGGGCGCGGTCGTTTGGAGGGTTCCCACGACCGCGGCCGACCCACGGGCCACCCGCGTTGTCAGCCCCGGACGGCGTTCACGCGACTCGCGGGTCCGATCAATAGCGTGGGTTCTGCAACACCGGACAGAGCAGTTCAGGAGGGCTCCGACCATGGTCGACACCGCACCCGTCCACAGCACGAACACGCCCAAGGCCGACGCCGCCGGCGACCCCGCCGCGGGCACGCCCACCGGCGGGACGGACACCGACGTCCGGATCGACGTCGACCTGCTCGCCGAGCACCTGCTCGGCCGTTGGGCGGACGACCGCCGAGCCTCGCGCCGACTCGCACTCGACCCGGCGATGCACAAGGTCGAGGGCATGCCCTACGCCGACGCCCGCGCCCGGACGCTCGACCAGCTCCGCATCCTCGTCGACGCGGGTGCGATCCAGCGCCCCTACCCCGAGGAGTTCGGCGGCTCGAGCAACCACGGCGGCAACCTCGCCGCGTTCGAGGAGCTCACCACGGCCGACCCCTCGATGCAGATCAAGGCCGGCGTGCAGTGGGGGCTGTTCGGCTCGGCCGTGCACCACCTCGGCACCGAACGGAACCACCGCGAGTTCCTGCCGGGCATCGTCTCGTTCGAGGTCCCCGGCTGCTTCGCGATGACGGAGACCGGGCACGGCTCCGACGTCCAGAGCATCGCCACACGGGCGACCTACGACCCGGCGACCCAGGAGTTCGAGATCCACACGCCCTTCCGCGGCGCGTGGAAGGACTACATCGGCAACGCCGCCCTGCACGGCAAGGCGGCCGTCGTCTTCGCGAAGCTCGTGACGCAGGGCGTCGACCACGGCGTCCACGCGTTCTACGTGCCGCTCCGCGACGCCGCGGGTGCGTTCCTGCCCGGTGTCGGCGGCGAGGACGACGGCTACAAGGGCGGCCTGAACGGCATCGACAACGGCCGGCTGCACTTCGACCACGTGCGCGTCCCCCGCACCAACCTGCTGAACCGCTACGGCGACGTCGCCGAGGACGGAACCTACTCCTCGCCGATCGCCTCGCCCGGTCGCCGCTTCTTCACCATGCTCGGCACCCTCGTGCAGGGCCGCGTGTCGCTCGACGGCGCCGCGGTCGTCGCCCAGAAGATCGGCCTGGAGATCGCGCTGACGTACGCGGCACAGCGCCGCCAGTTCCCGACGGGCGACGGCACCGAGGGTGTCCTGCTCGACTACGGCCGGCACCAGCGCCGGTTGATCCCCCGCCTCGCCACGGTGTTCGCGCAGTCGTTCGCCCACGAGAAGCTCCTCCGCACCTTCGACGACGTGTTCAGCGGGCGTGAGGACACCCCGCAGCGTCGCGAGGACCTCGAGACCCAGGCGGCGGCCTTCAAGTCGATGTCCACGTGGTCGGCCCTCTACACGCTCCAGGAGTGCCGCGAGGCCTGCGGTGGCGCCGGGTTCCTCGCCGAGAACCGCCTCACCGGACTCCGCGCCGACCTCGACGTCTACGTGACGTTCGAGGGCGACAACACCGTGCTGCTCCAGCTCGTCGGCAAGCGCCTGCTCACCGAGTTCCGCGCGAAGGCGCCGAAGGACCCGGCGTCGACCGCGAAGTTCGTGGCGGCCCAGGCGGCCACGAAGCTCGCCGACGCCACCGGTCTCCGGCGCCTCGGGCAGACCATGACCGACCGCGGCTCGCTCGCCGCGTCCGTCACGGACCTGCAGGACGCCAAGACGCAGCGCGACCTGCTCGCCGGCCGCGTCGACACGATGGTCACCGAGATCGGCATGAGCCTCGCGTCGGCGGGCAAGGACCGCGCACGCGGCGCCCGACTGCTCAACCGCTCGCAGCACGAGCTCATCGAAGCGGCCAAGGCCCACGCGGAACTCATGCAGTGGGAGGCCTTCACCGAGGCGATCGACGAGGTCCCGCCGGGAGACACCCGCCGCGTGCTCGTCTGGCTCCGCGACCTGTTCGCCCTCGGCCTGCTGGAGCAGCACCTCGACTGGTACCTCATGCACGGGCGCATCACGGCGCAGCGGGCGCGGGCGGTCTCGGCGTACATCGACCGCCTCGTCGCCCGGGTCCGACCGGTCGTCCCGCAGCTGCTCGACTCGTTCGGGTACGAGGCCGGCCACGTCCGTGCACCGATCGCACTCGGTGCCGAGCAGGCCCGGCAGGACGAGGCGCAGGCCTGGTTCGCCGCCGAGGCGGCCGCGGGCCGCCTTCCCAAGCAGGAGAAGAAGCCCCGCGCCTAGCGCTGGACGTGGGGCGCGCGTCAGGCGTCGCCGGCGGGCCCGCGGTCCTCGAGGGCCCGGCGGAGCCGCGCCTCGGCGTCGTCCCCGGCGCCGGCAGCAGCGGCAGCGGCCTCGGCGTTGGCCTCGGTCACCGCGCGCACGACCTCTTCGCGCTGGATCTTCACCCCGCGAGGCGCGTCGATACCGATCCGGACGCCGTCCCCGCGGCTGTCGAGCACCGTGATGACGATGTCGTCACCGACGAGGATCCGCTCGCCGACCTTCCGCGTGAGTACCAGCACCCGTTCAGCCTAGCGACACGACGGGGACTCCCAGCAGGTGCACCGACTCCGGCGTGGCGGTCTCCCCCGCGCCGATCGCCACGACCCCGGCCACGTGGGCCCGGTCGGCGACCGCGGCGAGCATGCGGACCGAGTCCTCGTGCTTCCGACCGACGTCCACGACGACCCAGACCTGGTCGGGTGCGAGTCCGGCGGCCGTCGCCACGTCGTCCCAGGCGGCGACCGCGAGCAGCGCGTACCCGTCGCGGACGCCCTCGGCCCGGGCGAGGATCCCGCTCCGCCGGTCGGCCGCGTCGGTCGGCCGGAGTGCGTGCCGGGTCGCGAAGATCCCGGCGGCCGCGTCCACGTCGTTCGGACGCCCGACGAGCAGCACGAGGTCGCCGTCGGCGGACCGGACCGACGGGGCGGGCCGTGTGGGCGCGGTGGCGGCGACCAGCTGCTCGGCCACGACGTCGTCGACGAGCCGAGCCGTGCCTCCAGGAACGACCGACGGACCGGGCACGTCCAGGAGGCGCGACCCGCCCGGCTCCTCGGCCCCCGCCTCCGGCAAGGCGCGCGTCGGGCGCGGGGCGCTCCCCGTGATCCCGTCGGCGACGAAGCCGTCGAGCACCGACGCGAACGCGTCGGCCCGCGTGGACGCGGTGCCGTCGTGGCCGGCGATGCGCGCCTCCGCGGCTTCGGCGTCGGCCAGGAGCGCGGCGATGCCCACCCGCTGGACCGGCGAATCGGCGATGGCGACGCGCGCGGTGGGGACGTCGTCGGGGCCGGGGACCTCGACGGTGGCCTCGACGTGCGCCTTGCGGAACAGCCCGCCGATGCCGGGTGTGGTGACGCGCTCGGCGGCGACGATGCGTGCGCCCGGTCCGAACTCCGAGCGGACGGCGTCCCGGAGCTCGTCGAGCGTGGCGCCGTTACGCTGCAATCGGGTCGGCGGCACGGACCACTCCCACGGTCTCGATGGTGGAGCCCGCGGCGGTGGCCTCCTGGTAGGAGAGCACCGGCAGGCCGTTCGACTGCGCGGAGACCATGCGGTGCACGGCCGGGCGGAGCTGCGGGGCGCAGACGAGGACGGCGGAGATGCCCTGGTCCTCGACGGAGCGCACGGCCTCCCGGAGCGACCCGAGGACCTGCTCGATGCGGTGGGCGTCGAGGACGATCTGGGTCCCCTGCTCGGACGGCCGGAGCCCCTCGAGCATCGACTGCTCGAGCAGCGGGTCGATCATGATGACCCGGAGCGTGCCGGCGTCGAGGTACCGGGCGGGCAGCGCGGGGCCGAGTGCGGCGCGGGCGGCCTCGACGAGCCCCTCCGGGTCGGTCGACACCTTGGCGCGGAGCGTGAGGCCCTCGCAGATCCGGCCGAGGTCGTTGATCGGGACCCGTTCGGCGAGCAGCCCCTGCAGGACCCGCTGCAGCTCGGCGAGCGAGAGCATCCCGGGGACGAGCTCCTCGACGGCCGCGGGGTTGACCTGCTTGACGCCCTCGGTGAGGACCTTGACGTCCTCGCGGGTGAGGAGCCGCGCGGCGTTGTCGCCGATGATCGCCTGCAGGTGCGTGACGAGCACGGAGACCCGGTCGATCACGGTCGCGCCGGTCATCTCGGCAGCGTGCCGGAGCTCGGCGGGGACCCACTTGCCGGCGAGGCCGAACACCGGTTCGACGGTGGTCTCCCCCGGGAGCCCCTCGAGGTGGTCGCCGAGGGCGAGCACGCTGCGCGACGGTGCGGTGCCCCGGCCGGCCTCGACGCCGGCGATGCGGATGGCGTAGGTCGACGGCGGGAGCTCGATGCTGTCGCGGGTCCGGACGGGCGGGACGACGATCCCCATGTCGATCGCGATCTTCCGGCGGAGGGCACGGACGCGGCCGAGCAGGTCGTCCGAGGCGCCGGACACCATGTCGACCAGGTCGGGCGCGAGCAGGATCTCGAGGGCGTGCACGCGCATCTGCTCGATGAGGTCCTCGGGGGTGTCGGCGCTCGGTGCGGCGGCCTCCATGGCCTGCTGCTGGGCGACGGCCGCCTCCTCGCGCTTGGTGTTCTGCCCGAGGCGCCACCCGATCACGAGCAGCGTGGCGCCGATGACCAGGAACGGGACGATCGGCATGCCGGGGATGAACCCCATCGCGATCGCCGCCACGCCTGCGATCACGAGGGCGTTCCGCGACTGGGTGAGCTGCTGCGACGCCGAGGTGCCGATCTCGGTCTCGGCGCCGGAGCGGGTGACGATCATGCCCGTCGACACCGCCATGAGGAGCGCCGGGATCTGCGTGACGAGCCCGTCGCCGATGGTCAGGATGCCGTACTTCGACAGGGCGTCGGTGATCGACAGCCCGTTCTGCACCATGCCGATGGCGATGCCGCCGACGAGGTTGATGACGATGATGAGGATGCCGGCGATCGCGTCGCCCTTGACGAACTTCGACGCACCGTCCATGGCGCCGTAGAAGTCAGCCTCGGCGGACACGGCGGCACGGCGTTCCTTCGCTTGGGCGTCGGTGATGAGCCCCGCGTTGAGGTCCGCATCGATCGCCATCTGCTTGCCGGGCATCGCGTCGAGGGTGAACCGTGCCCCGACCTCGGCGACGCGCTCGGCACCCTTCGTCACGACGACGAACTGGATGACGACGAGGATCAGGAAGATCACCGCGCCGATGATGATCGAGCCGGAGACCGCCACGTGGCCGAACGCCTGGATGACGTCGCCGGCGAACCCCTCGCCGAGGACGAGCCGGGTCGACGCCACGTTCAGCCCGAGCCGGAACAGCGTCGCGACGAGCAGCAGCGACGGGAACACCGAGAAGTCGAGCGGCTTCTTCACGAACAGCGTCGTGAGCAGGATCACCAGCGCCAGCAGGATGTTGCAGATGATGAGGAAGTCGAGCAGGAAGGACGGCACCGGCAGGATCAGCAGCAGGATGATGCCGACGATGAAGACCGGGACGACGAGCTTCGGCAGGTCCTTGCGGTTCATGCGGGCACCCCTTCGGGAGTCGAGTTCGGGCGGAGCTTCCGGGGCCGGAGGTCCCCGCTGATCGTGGCCGGGTCGATGACCGTCGCGACCTCGTCCGGGGTGGTCGGCCGCGGCGGCGCGTGCGTCCCGGCCGCCGCTCCCCTGGCCTTGAGCGCCATGACGAACGACAGCACGCGGGCGACCGGCGTGTAGAGGTCGACCGGCACCTCCTGCCCGAGCTCGCACGCGGCGTGCAGCGCACGGGTGAGCGGGACGTCCTGGACGATCGGCACCCGGGCCTCGAGCGCCTTGTCGCGGATCATCGCCGCGACCGGACCGGCGCCCTTCGCCACGACGCGCGGCGCGGACTTCCCCGGCTCGTACGACAGCGCGACGGCGTAGTGCGTCGGGTTCGTCATCACGACGTCCGCGGTGCCGATCGCCTGCACCATCCGGTTCCGGCTCATCGCGAGCTGTCGGGACCGGCGCTGGGACTTCACGAGCGGGTCGCCCTCGGCGTGCTTGTTCTCGTCCTTGACCTCGCGCCTGGTCATCATCGTGCGCTTGCGGTTGCGGCGGATCACGACGAAGACGTCGAGCGCGGCGAGGACCAGGCCGGCGACGATCGCCGCCCGGAGCAGGGTGCCGGTCCCGGCGGCCGCGGCGTCGAGCACGGCGGACAGCGGGAGCGATCCGCTCGTCATGAGGACGGGGACGAGGGCCTGCACGGCCATCCAGAGGACGAGTCCGACGACGGCCGTCTTGAGGAGCGCCTTGCACCCGTTCCAGAGCGCCTGGGTGCCGAACACCCGCTTCAGACCCTGGATCGGGTCGAAGTGCTCGGGCTGCGGCGTCAGCTTCCGGACGTGCACGCCGCCCTGCGCGACCGCTGCGGCCAGCACGGCGACGGCGACGACCCCGAGCATCGGGCCGAGGGTCCCGCCGAGCGAGCCGAGGGCCTCGTGGAACACGGCGTTCATGGTGCCGATCGTCGGGTCGGCGATGACGCGCTGCACGGCTCGGAGCTGCTCGGAGCCCGCGGCGGCGGCGTTGCCGATCGCGGACGGCATCATGAGCGCCGCGACCGCGATCCCGATCCACGCGCCGAGGTCCTGCGACCGCCCGATCTGGCCCTTCTGGTGGACCTCGCGCATGCGCTTCTGGGTCGCCTGCTCGGAGCGTTCTCCGCTGTCGGACACGTCGTCACCCCCGTCCCGTGATCGCGGCCACCGCGTCGCCGGTGAGGGACGAGACGACGGACGGCAGGGCCATGAAGAGCGCGCCGGCGAAGACGACGGTCAGCCCGATCTTGATCGGGAAGCCCATCTGGAAGGCGTTGAGCGCCGGGGCGACGCGCGTGAGCAGGCCCAGGCCGACGTCGGCGAGGAAGAGCACCACCACGAGGGGCCCGGCGATCTGCAGCGACGACAGGAACATCTGCGTCAGCGCGGTGACCAGCACGGACGCCAGGCCGCCGAGGTCGAACGTGCCGGTCAGGGGCACCGCGTCGAAGGAGCGCACGAGTCCGGCGACGATGAGTTGGTACCCGCCCGAGGCGAACAGCAGCGCGAGCGCCGCCATCTGGAACAGCCGCGTGAACTGGGCGCCGTTCACCTGCGACTGCGGGTCGAAGGCCTGCGCCAGCGTGAACCCGCCGAACAGGTCGATGAGCGCACCGGCCGACTGCACGGCGGCGAACACGAGGAACACCAGGAACCCGAGGGCGAGCCCGACGAGGAGCTGCGTCAGGAACGCGAGCAGGAACGGTCCGGTGTCGAGCGACTCGTAGCCGACCGCGACGCGCGGGGCGACGCCGATCGCCAGCCCGATGCCGGGGATCACCTTCACCGTCGCGGGGAACGCGCGGTACGAGAACGGCGGCGCGATGACGAAGAACGCGACGAGGCGGACGCCGGCGAGCATCGTCGCCTCGAGGCGGTCGCCGTCGATCGACAGCTCCATCAGGCCGTTCCCAAGAGCTTCGGGATCATGTCGAACGCGACGTGCGTGAACCCGACCATCTCCGAGATCATCCAGTTGCCGCAGACGACCAGGGCGATCGCGACGGCGACGGCCTTCGGCACGAAGGAGAGCGTGACCTCCTGGATCTGCGTGACCGACTGGAACAGCGAGATCGCGAAGCCCACGACGAGCGACGTCACGAGCACGGGCGCGGCGAGCTTCGCCGACACCAGGAGCGCCTGGAGCGTGAGGTCGATGACGGCCTGCTGGTTCATCAGTGCACCACCTGGTAGCTCTCGATGAGGGACTTGATGATGAGCCCCCACCCGTCGACGAGGACGAACAGCAGGATCTTGAACGGGAGCGAGATCATGACCGGCGGGAGCATCATCATGCCCATCGACATGAGCGCCGCGGAGACGACGAGGTCGATGACCAGGAACGGGATGAAGATGACGAACCCGATGATGAAGGCGCTGCGGAGCTCGGAGATCACGAACGCGGGGATCACCGTCGTCATCGGCACGTCGGCCATCGACTTCGGGTTGTCCTGACCGGCGGCACGGGTGATGAGCGCCACGTCCTCCTCACGCGTCTGGTGCAGCATGAAGGTCCGCAGCGGCTTCGTCCCGATCTCGACCGCCTGGGTGAAGTCGAGGTGGCCGGCGAGGTACGGCTGCAGGGCGTCGTCGTTGATGTGCCCGAGGACCGGTGCCATCACGAAGAGCGACAGGAACAGCGCGAGGCCTGCCAGCACCTGGTTCGGCGGGATGGACTGCAGTGCGAGGGCGTTCCGCGTCATCGCGAGCACCACGAAGATCTTCGTGAACGACGTCATCATCAGCATGAGGGCCGGTGCGACGCTGAGCAGGGTGATCCCGATCAGGGTGACGACGGCGGACGACGGGGTGCCGTCCGGGCCGTTCACGCTGACGCTGAAGTCACCGGTCGACGGCGGCGTGGGCGTGGCGGGAGCGGTCGGCTGCACGACACCGGCCGCGTGGGCGCCGGTCGCCGTGAGCATGAGGAAGCCGGCGACGATCGTCACCCCCAGCAGGAGGAGGGCGATCAGGCGTCCGGTGCGTGCCGCGGTCACCCGGCCCGCCGGTTCCGGAGCGCCGAGGCGGCCTGCCGCCAGGTGTCGGCGGACAGGATCGACCCTTGCAGCTGCTGCGCCGTGGGCAGCGTGGTGCGCTGCGAGCGGCGGTTGCGGGGACGCATGGGCAGCGGCTGCGCCGCGTCGGACGGGAGGGACGGTGCGGCTGCCGTCTGCTGCTCCAGTTCCTGACGGAAGCGGTCGGCCGACGGGGTCGGACGCACCGGCAGCGTCACCGGCCCGGTCACGATCGTGAGTTCCGGTGCCGGCGCCTGCCCGCTGGTGAGCAGGGCGACACCGTGCTCGGAGACACCGAGCACGAGGCGCTCGCCCTCGACGTCGACGACGACGACGCTCGCCTTGCCGCCGATGCCCTGGCGGCCGACGACCTCGACCGACGCCGAGCGGCGGCCCTTGGCCTTGCCCGCACCCAGGCCGCTCTTCGCGACGCGACGGTGCAGCACCCACATCAGGGCGAGCACGACGCCGAGCGAGAGCGCGACGCGGAGGACGATGACGGCGGTGTCCACGTCGGGGCTCAGACGCTCTCGGCGACGTCGAGGATCTTCGTGATCCGGACCGCGTAGTCCTGGTCGACGACGACGACCTCGCCGTGCGCGATGAGCCGGCCGTTGAGCAGGACGTCGGCCGGGGCGCCGGCGCTGCGGTCGAGTTCGACGACCGCGCCGGGCTCCATGCCGAGCACGTCGCGCACGGACATCCGGGTGCGGCCGATCTCCACCGTCAGGGTCATCTCGACGTTGTTGATCCGGCCGAGGTTCCCGGCGGGCAGGCTCGTCGTCGGTGCGGCGGCGGCAGGCGCGGACACCGTGCCGTTCTCGCGGACGCGCAGGGCGAACCAGCCGCCGGGGACGCCACCGGCGGTCAGCTCGAACACGACCGTGTCCGGGTCGGCCAGGAGCGCCGAGGCCGACTCGCGCCGAGCGTCGCCGAGGACGCCGACGCCGAGGACAGCGGCGGCGGCCTCGAGGGACGGACGGAGCACGTCGGTCACGTCGACGATCCCGTGGTCGGTGCCGCCCGCGGCGACGACGGCCTCGAGGTCGGTGAGCACGAGGACGAGGTCGGCCGACAGGCCGCCGACGAAGGACGCGACCACCGCGTCACCAGCCGCCTCGAGGGCGACGGGGGTCGCGCCTCCCGGAATCGCCACCGCTGCCAGCGGAGCGGCCGTCGGGAGCTGCGCGGCGAGTGCCTCGGCCGCCTGCGTGTGGAGGGTGGTCGTGACGGTCATGCGGGCTGCTCCGATGTGGTGGTGACGACGATGCCGGCGAGGCGCGAGCCGTTCGCGCCGACGGCGGCGGTGCCGACGGGCTCGCCGTCGACCGCGATGGTGAGGGGGCGGTGCTGCGGGTGCGGCAGCGGCAGCACGTCGCCGACGGCGAGGCGCAGGACCTGCGACGGCAGCACCGTCGCCGGAGCGAACCGCAGGCTGACGCCGACCGGGACGCCGGCGAGCTGCGCGTCGACGAGGGCGCGGGCGTCGGCAGGGGTGACGTGAGCGGCGGCCTCGCCGAGCTGCGGCAGGACGGCGTCGGCCGGCAGCGCGAGCGTGCCGGGGGCGACGCGCTCCCCCACGCGGATCGTGAACGAGGCGACGATCATGAGGTCGCCCTTCTGGGCTGCCTGGGCGAACTGCGAGTTGAACTGGAAGCCGCCGGCGGTGACGTCGTGCGCGAGCAGGCCCCCGAACGAGTAGCGGAGGTCGTCGAGGGCGTCCTCGACGATCTTGCGGACGAGCGCCTGCTCGATCGGGGTGAACGTCCGGTCCGGCGTCGGGAGCGGCTTCGAGGCGCCGAGCGCGTGCGAGACCCAGGTCAGCGCGGCGTCGAGCGGGACCTGCAGCACGCCCTTCGGGACGACGTCCGCGATGGGGAGCAGGACCATGCCGGTGAGCGCGGGCAACGAGGCGGCGTACTCGTCGTACGTCGTCATCTGGACCTGCTCGCACGTGACCTGGCTCACCGCGCGGACCTTCGCCGTCAACTGGGTGCCCCACTGGCGCGCGAAGGTCTCGAAGGCGAGCTCGAGGACCCGGGCGTGCTCGCGGGCGAGCGTCGACGGGCGCGCGAAGTCGTACACCTCGGGCGCTGGCAGGGTCTCGGTCACGGGTGCGTCTATCGGTCCGCTGTGGAAGACCCGTCAGTGCTGTGCCCCGGCTGTGCCTCCTTCTGGGGGCGGGCGGTGGTGCGCTCAGCCGGCTCGTGCTCCGTCCTGCGCCTTCGCCAGGGCCGGCATCAGCGCGCTGACGTCCTGGTCCTGGTTCGACAGCACCACGATGTCGACCCGCCGGTTCAGCGTGAGGTCGGCGTCCGTCCCGCCCTTCGCCAGCGGGCGGCTCGACCCGAACCCGACGCTCTGGATGTGCTGGGCCGGCATCCCGCCGCGTTCCACGAGGTCGCGGAGCACCCCGGTCGCGCGGGCGGCGCTCAGCTCCCAGTTCGTCGCGTACGGCGCCGTGGAGTTCCGCTGGTCGGCGTGGCCCTCGACGCTGACGTCGTGGCCGCTGGTCTTCAGGACCGGGGCGATGGCGTCCATGATCCGCTTCGCCTGGTCGGACAGGTCGGCGCTGTTCGTGGTGAAGTACGTCTCGCTGCCGACCAGCCGGACCGTGAGCCCGCGGGCGTCGACCGTGAACTGCACGTTCGACGTCTGGCCGGCCTTCGCGAGGTTCGCCTTGATCGCCTGCTCGATGGCCTGCAGGTCGTCGAGCTCCTTCTTCGCCGCGGCGACGTCGGCCTTCGTCGCGGTCGTCGGCACCACGGTGGAGGCCGGGTCGACGTTGGTGTCCTTCGTGCCGGACGACGCGGTCGAGTGGTCCGCCTGGGACTTGTCGACGGAGTACCCGGAGCCGTCCTCGACCTCGTCCTTCGTCACGACCGTGCCCGACGCCGTGTCGACCTTCTGCGACTTCACCTCACCGAAGCCCGTGGCGAGCGAGTTCTTCAGCTGGATGTACTTCTGCTGGTCGACCGTGGACATCGCGAAGAGCACGAGGAACATGCACATCAACACGGTGATCATGTCCATGTACGAGGCCATCCAGCGCTCGTCGGGGTGCTCGGCCTCGTCGTGCGACTTCTTCGAGCGTCCACGACCGCGCCCGCGGGGGTTGGCGCTCATCGTCAGGCCGCCAGCTGCTGGTCGTCGGCGTCTGCGTCGCTGCCCTTGCCGGCCTTCGCCTTGCCGCCCTTGGCGTCCCCACCGCGCGCCGCGGGCGGGACCATGGCGGTCAGCCGCTCGCCGAGCAGGCGCGGCTGGCTGCCGGCCTGCACCGCGAGGAGCCCCTCCATGAGCAGCGTCTGGCGGTCGGCCTCGAGCTGCGCGAGCTTGCGGAGCTTCCCGCCGATCGGCAGCCACAGGAAGTTGGCGGTGAGCAGACCCCAGAGCGTCGCGACGAACGCGCTCGCGATGAGCGGACCGAGCTCGTCGGGCTTGCCGAGGTTCGCGAGGACGTGGGTCAGCGACACCACGGTGCCGATGATGCCGACGGTGGGGGCGAAGCCGCCGAGGCCCATGAAGAACGAGCTGGCCGACCGGACCGGGGCGGCGTTCGACTCGATCTCGTCCTCGAGCAGGATCCGCAGCTCGTCGCCGTCCGTGCCGTCCGCGATGTTCTGCAGCGCCTTCTTCATGAACGGGTCGTCGTGCTTGTCGGCCTCCTGCTCGAGCGCGAGCAGACCGTTCGCACGGGCCGTCTCGGCGAGCCCGACCACGTCGTCGATGACCGACTGCGGCGGGGTGACCTTGCCGGTGAACGCCTTCGGCACGGCCTTGAAGCTGGCGATGGCGTCCTTGAGGGTCGTGCTCGCGATGCCGCAACCGATCGTGGCGCCGAACACGAGCAGCATCGGTGCCGGCAGGAACAGCCCCGCGAGCTCGACGTGCTCCATCTCGACCATGCCGAACAGGGCGCCGAAGGCGAGCAGGATCCCGATGATCGTCGCGATGTCCACGTCAGCGACCCCCGTCCTGCGTGCGGGGTGCCCGGTCGGTGGACACGGCGTGGATCGGGGCGACCGGTGCCAGCGTCGGCTGCGGGCCGGTGGCGTTCCGCGCGGCGGTGTCCGTGCCGTAGGCCATGCCGACGATGCGTGCGCGGTACGCGGCGATCAGGTCGATGACGTCGGCCAGGGACTCGCGGACGATGTACTTGGCGCCGTCGACCATGATGAGCGTCGTGTCCGGCGTCTCCTGGATGCGCTCCACGAGATCGGGGTTGACAGCGAATCCGCTGCCGTTGAGTCGTGTGACGACGATCATGGCCCGTCCTGGTTCTCGATCGTCCCGCCGCCGTCCGTGGGGCGGGATGCTGCCCGTCCGTGGGCTGCACCGAGGACTATCGGCGGGCCGGGGCCGGGCGTTAGGCGTGACCGGCATGACCGGCGTGACCTGCCGTCACCGGATTCCGGATCCACTGCATCCGATCGGCCCCGTCCGCCGGTAGTGCCGGTGTGACGTCGACGACGACGTCGTCCGTACCGGCCCGAAGGGGCCAGAAGGAGACCCGACATGCGCAAGACACTCGCCACCGGCCTCGCCGCCGGTGTGCTGCTCGCCGCTGCTGCGGCCGCGGTCCCGGCGGCCACCGCCTCCGCCGCCACCGGGGACGCGACGCTCTCCGTCCTGCACGCCGTCCCGGACGTCACGGTCGACGTCTACCTCGACGGCGAGCGCGCCCTCGACGACTTCACGCCGGGGACCCTCGCCGGCCCGATGATGGTCCCGGCGGGCGCTCACCAGCTCGCGATCACCGCCTCGGACGCAGCCGATGCGTCGGAGCCGGTCATCGGCCCCGTGGACGTCACGCTCGACGCCGGCGGGAACTACACCGCCGTCGCGCACGACGACACCAGCGGCAAGCCCACCGCCACGCTCTTCACCAACGACGTCTCGGCCACGCCGGCCGGACAGGGACGTCTCGTCGTCCGGCACGTCGCCGCTGCACCGGCGGTGGACGTCCTCGCCGGTGGCGAGGCCGTCGTCAGCAACCTGTCGAACCCGGACGAGCAGGCACTCGAGCTCCCCGCCGGCACCGTCTCGGCATCCGTCGCCGCCACCGGCACGACCGACCCGGTGATCGGTCCGGCCGACGTCGCGGTCACCGCCGGCGCCGACACGATCGTGTACGCCTGGGGCAGCCTGGACGACCAGAACCTGGCGCTCGCCACCCAGACGATCTCGGACCTCGGCGGCACGCCGAACGGGGTCCCGGCCGGCAACGCCGGACTCGTCGCGACGAACCGGACCGACACCGTCGGGATCGTCGGCGGGACGACAGCAGCCCTCGCGGCTGCGGTCGCGATCGGCGCGGTGGTGCTCCGGCGCCGCCGCACCGTGACCGGGGACCAGCGGCAGGACTCGGGTCACTGACCGTGCCGTCCCCGGTCCGGACCACCGCGGCGGCGCTCGTCGTCGCCGCGGTGGCCGCGACCATCCTGACCGGGTGCTCGTCGGGCGGCTCCCCCACCCCCGACGGGCACCCCTCGGCCGCGATCGTCACCGGTCCGTCGTCGACGCCGACCCCGGTGCCGTCGGCGTTCTCGACCGCGGTGCCGCAGGTCCGCGCCACGGTCCCGCCGGCCGTCCGGGTCGCCGCTCCGTCCCGGATCGCCGTCGACTGGGCCGGGGTGCGGGCCGAGGTCCGTCCCGAGGGCATCGACGACCGGGGCGCGATGTCCCTGCCGCCCGATCCGGCCGTCGCCGGCTGGTACCGGTACGGCGCAGCACCGGCGTCGACCACGGGGACCGTCGTGATCGCCGCCCACGTCGACGCCGTCGGCTACGGCGTCGGGCCGTTCGCCCACCTCCGGGACGTCCCCGCCGGCACGACCGTCACCCTGACCGACACGGCCGGTGACCGGACCCGGTGGCGCATCGACTCGGTCGCCCTCGTCGCCAAACGCGGCCTCCCGTGGGCCTCGGTCTTCCGGACCGACGGGCCGCGACGGCTCGTCCTGGTCTCCTGCGGCGGCGTGTTCGACGAGGCCACCCACCACTACGAGAGCAACCTCATCATCAGCGCCACGCCCGCCTGACCGGACCGAGCACGTCCGCCGTACGATCGGGTCACGGTCGACGACGACCACGCCAGCGACAGGATCCAGTGACGACCACCCTCCCGGACGACAGCGAGCTCTCCGACGCGTTCAGCGCCGGGAGCGAGGACGCCCTGCGCGCCGTCTACGACCGGTGGTCCCCGCTCGTCTACTCGTTGGCGCTCCGCGCGCTGGGCGACCAGTCGGCGGCCGAGGACGTGACGCAACAGGTCTTCGTGAAGGCCTGGCGCCGGAGTGCCAGCTACGACCCGGGGCGGGCCCCGCTCGGCGCCTGGCTCGTCGGGATCACCCGGAACTGCATCGCGGACGCCTTCGCGGAACGGACACGGCACGCCAGGACCACCGACCCGACCGTCGTCGAGGAGACCGCGGCGGCACCGGAGTCCGAGTTCGACCTGGCCGAACGCGCACTGGTCGCGGGCGAGCTCGACCGCTTGGACGATGTGCCACGCCGGGTCATGCGCTTGGCGTTCTACGACGAGCTGAGCCATCGTGAGATCGCCGAACGGCTCGGACTCCCCCTCGGGACCGTCAAGAGTCACATCCACCGAAGTCTGGCTCGGCTCCGAACACGTCTCGAGGTGATCGAATGAAGCACGTCGACGACGAGACGCTCGCCATGCTCGCGGTCTCCGGTGTCGTGGCCGACGACGCCGTGACGGAGCACCTCGCTGCCTGCGCCCGGTGCCGCGACGAGGTCGCGGACCTGCAGCGCGTCGCCGCCGTGACGCGGTCGTCCTCCCACGTCCGGCTCGACGCGCCCCCGGAGGCGGTCTGGGACCGCATCGCCGCCGAGGTCCGTGACGGTCCGCCGCGCGACCTCCCGGCGGAGTCACCCGCACCGGTCGCGGTCACCGGAGCGGGCCGCCCAGGAGGAACGACCCGCCCCCGCGGACGGGTCACCCCCGGTGGGCCCCTCGTCCACCGCCCTCGGCGCGTCCTCCTGACCGTCGCGGCCGTCGTCGGGGCGTTCGCGATCGTGCTCGGGATCGGCGTGGCGACGGGTGCCCTGCCCGGGCTCCCCGGCTCGGCGTCCGAGACCGTGCTCGCGCGGGCGGAGCTCGACGCGCTGCCCGGATGGTCCGGCGCCGGTGGCACCGCCGAGCTGGAGCGGGACCGCGACGGGCGGCTCTCGCTCGTGGTCGACCTGCGCGGCGGGACCGGACGAACGGGTACCGGTGCCCTGCGCGAGGTGTGGATGATGCGCTCCGACCTCGACGGGCTCGTCAGCGTCGGGTTCCTCGACGGCGACCGCGGGCGGTTCACCGTCCCGTCGGGCATGGACACCGCACGCTTCCCGGTCGTCGACGTCTCGGCCGAGGCGGACGACGGCGACCCGGCGCACTCGGGCGACTCGATCGTGCGCGGCCGGCTCGCACGCCCCTGACCGAGGACGTGCGCAGTAGCCTGACGCCGTGATCACCCCCGAGGACCTGCTCGTGGGCCCCCGAGGCCGACGCTTCTGCTTCGAGCTCCTCGGACACGCGGCCGACGAGTCGTCCACGGTCGCCGAGCACCTGTACCAGTTGAGCTTCTGGACGGAGTACCACCTCGAGCGTGATCGCGGGGACGCTCCCTCGTTATTCGGGCCCGGTGCCGACCGACCGGAGCCCGCTCCGGCGACGTCCGAGGTCGCCCACGCACTCGAGGCGGTCATCGACACGGTCGACCCGCGGTCGATCGACACCACGCAGGTCCTCCGGGCACTCGCGGACACGGCCGACACCGCGATGTCCTGGCAGGAGCCGGACGCGACCGACGTCCTGCTCGCCCGGTCCGAGTTCGCCCCGGCGCTCGCCCGGCTCGCGAGCACCTGGGCGTCCCTCCCCGCGGTGACCGCCGTCGTCGAACCGCCCGGAGCGGTGACGCAGTGGAGCACGGTCTTCGACGGCGAGCACGGGCGGCACCCCGACCGCGGTGCCGGTCCGGGAGCAGCAGCCCGGAGCCTCACTGCGTGGCGCCGCGCACTGACGACTGAGGTGGCCGCCGTGCGGCCCCGCGATCGTCGTCGCCCGGCCGCGGCGAACGTGAGCGGCTCCTGGTGGTCGACTCCCCCGTCCGAGCTCGTCACCACCACCGCCGCCGTCGGGACCCTCGGCCCGATCGGGCTCTGGGCGGTGGAGGACGGGCTCGGCTGGGAGCGTGCCACCGTCG
Source organism: Curtobacterium sp. GD1 (assembly GCF_020882855.1). Lineage (NCBI taxonomy): Bacteria > Bacillati > Actinomycetota > Actinomycetes > Micrococcales > Microbacteriaceae > Curtobacterium > Curtobacterium sp. GD1. The sequence goes on from NZ_JAFEVQ010000021.1 coordinate 49,262, forward strand.
CTCCGATCAAGCCGACATCGGACATCCACGTCCTGGTGGTCGACTCCGCGGAGGACTGGGGTGCGCTCTGCCGCCGGTGGTCCGTCGACGTGAGCGACACGACGCGCCGGCACGACTGGTACCGCACCACCGGCCGCGACGGACGGTGGCTGACACCGGACTGGTCCGCGCTCGCCGAGACCCACGACGCCGTCCACCTGACGGTCCGCGCGTGGCTCCGCGCAGCCGGCACCGCGATCCCGGTCGGCCCCGACACCGCGAGCGTCATCGCCGGGTGGACGCCGGACACCACCGTGTGGCTGCGCGACCCGCAACCGGTGGTCGACGACGACGCCGCGACCGTCTGGACGTTCGACGGCGACGCGCTCCGCTGGACGACAGGTGACGACGAAGTTCTCACAGACGGTGTATTCCCGACCCGATCCTGAGAAGTCTGGGCGTTGTCCCCCGCGATTTATCTCATGAGCGTGTTAGCGTGCCCCTCATGACCGACACCACCATCGTCGCTCCCCCGACCACCCCGGCCCCGCTCCGCGAGGTCGGCGCCCTCATCCGGGGCGCCCGCAAGGGCCGCAGCATGACCCAGGCCCAGCTCGCCGAACGCGTCGGCACGAGCCAGAGTGCCATCAACCGCATCGAGCAGGGCGGCCAGAACCTGTCCCTCGAGATGCTCACCCGCATCAGCGACGCCCTCGACCAGCAGATCGTCTCGATCGGCGGCGCCCCGCAGCGTGCCCACCTCCGCGTGCAGGGTGGCCGCAAGCTCAGCGGCTCGATCGCGGTGAACTCGAGCAAGAACGCCGCCGTGGCGCTCCTGTGCGCCTCGCTGCTGAACCGCGGCGTGACCCGCCTGCACAAGGTCGCGCGCATCGTCGAGGTCGACCGCATCATCGACGTGCTCCGCAGCCTCGGTGCGACGGTCACCTGGTCCGAGGACGGCGAGACCCTCGAGATCGTCGCCCCGTCCGACCTCCGTCTCGACGCGATCGACGCCGATGCCGCCCGCCGGACCCGCAGCGTCCTCATGTTCCTCGGTCCGCTCAGCGGCCGGTACGAGTCCTTCCGCCTGCCGTACGCCGGCGGCTGCGACCTCGGCACCCGCACGGTCGAGCCGCACCTCATCGCCCTGCGCCCGTTCGGCGTCGACGTCGAGGCGACGTCGGGCTGGTACGAGGTCGACGTGGCGAACACCGAGGTCCCGATGAAGTCGGTCGTCCTCACCGAGCGCGGCGACACCGTCACCGAGAACGCGATCCTGGCCGCGGCCGCCCGCGACGGCGAGACCGTCATCCGCAACGCCAGCCCGAACTACATGGTGCAGGACCTCTGCTTCTTCCTCGAGCTCCTCGGGGTGGAGATCGAGGGCATCGGCACCACCACGCTCCGGATCACCGGCAAGAGCCGCATCGACGAGGTCGTGGACTACTGGCCGAGCGAGGACCCGGTCGAGGCCATGAGCCTGCTGACCGCCGGCATCGTCACCGACTCCACGCTCACCGTCACGCGCGCACCGATCGAGTTCCTCGAGATCGAACTCGCGACCCTGGCCGAGATGGGCCTGCGCTTCGACGTGACCGACGAGTACCCCGCCGCGAACGGCCGCACCCGCCTGGTCGACATCACGGTGCACCCGTCCGAGCTGCACGCGCCGATCGACAAGATCCACGCGATGCCGTTCCCCGGCCTGAACATCGACAACCTGCCGTTCTTCGTGGTCATCGCCGCGATGGCGGAGGGCACCACGCTCGTGCACGACTGGGTCTACGAGGGCCGCGCGATCCACCTGCTCGACCTCACCCGCCTGGGCGCGAGCGTGACCCTGCGCGACCCGCACCGGCTCGACGTGACCGGCCCGACGCACTTCTCGGGTGCCGAGGTCAGCTGCCCGCCGGCCCTCCGCCCCGCCGTGGTCATCCTGCTGGCGATGCTCGCGGCCAAGGGCGAGAGCGTCCTGCGCAACGTCGGCATCATCGCCCGCGGCTACGAGCAGCTGCAGGAACGGCTCAACTCGCTCGGCGCGTCCATCGAGACGTTCCACGACTGACGCACCGGAGGCCGCACCCGGCCGCCTGCCGACGTGACCCGACGGCCCGTCCCCGCAAGTGGGGACGGGCCGTCACCCGTCCCGGGCGAAACGAGCCGTTCCTCCAGGCCGATGCCCAGGAGCGCTCCACTGCCCACCCAGGCCGACGGTGCTGGATGGGCTGATGGCCACGAGATCGCTCCTGACCGTCCCCCTGCTCACCACCGTTGCAGCCGCCGCCCTGGCGTGGTTCGTGCTCGGTCCGGCCGCCGCGCTCGCGTTCGTCGCGCTCGCACTCCTCGAGATCGCGATGGCGGCCGACTCGTCGGTCCCGATGGCCGGCATCGCGTCGCGCCTGCACTCCCCCGCGCGGCGGCTGTTCCTGTCGCTCGGCATCGTCGCGGGCGTCCTCGCGATGCGGCTGCTGCTCCCGCCGGCCGCGGTGGCCGTCGGCGACGCGACCGACCCGGCGAGCTCGGTGGGCGAGGCCGTGTTCGCACCGGGCTCGTTCTCGGCGCACCTCGCCGAGGTGCGGCCGGCCCTCGCCGCCTTCGGCGCCGCGTTCATCTGGCTCGTGTTCGCCGAGTACCTCTTCAACACGGACCGCGCGTCGCGTCGGTCCTGGCTGGGCCGACTGGAGGCGCGGCTCGCCCGGGTCGCCCGCCCTCGCGTCTGGTCGCTGGTCACCGCCGGCACCGGGGTGCTGCTGACCTCGGTGCTCGTGGGGGTCGACGCCGGGTGGTCCCCGCCGACGCTGTTGCCGGTGGTCCTCGGCGGGACGATCGGCATCGGCGCGTACCTCGGGTCGAAGCGGATCGCGGCGTGGGCGCTCCGGAGCACGGTCGGGACCGACACGGCGTCGATCGGGACCGGGAGCGGCGCCTGGCGGATCCACGCCTACGCCTCGACGGTCGTCTTCGAACGCGGGCTCGTGGTGTTCATGCTGTTCGAGATCCTCGACGGGGTCTACAGCCTGTCCGGCTCCGGTGTGCTCGGCGGTGACGGGCTCGGGGCGCTCGAACAGGCGGCCGTGGCGATCGCCGCGATCGGGGTCGGGGCGGTGTTCCTGGCGCGCCTGACCTCGCGGCTCGACGAGGCGTCGGGGCTGAAGCGGCTCCGCTACCTCAAGGCGGGGGCGGCGTACGTGCTGGGCATCCTCGCGGTGCTGCTGTGGACGAGCCTGCTCGTGCCGATCCCCGGCGTCGTCGTCGGGTGGTTCGGCAGCGTCGTGATCGGCCTGGCGCTCGCGACCTCGCTGCCGTGGGGTGCGTGGTGGCGCCGGGCGCGGCGGTCGTTGCCCGGTGGGGCGCGCGCCGCGCGGGGCTGAACGGTCCGGTGTCAGCCGCGACCGACGAACGGCATGGCGGTCGGCATGACCGTCAGGTTCGGCACGTTCGTGCCGGCCGGCATCCCGGCCATGTACGCGACCGCTCGGCCCGTTCCAGCGACGTCCATCGTCGGTTCGGAGCGGATCGAGCCGTCCGCCTGCATCGTCCCGTCCGCTGCGCCCGACCCCATCGTGGTGGCGGCGTTGCCGACGTCGAGCTGCCCGCAGGCGATGCCGAACGCCCGACCGTCGAGCTGGAGCTGCTTCGTCAGGCCGGCCACCGCGTGCTTGGCGACCGTGTACGGCGCGGAGAGCGGACGCGGTGCGTGCGCGGAGATCGAGCCGTTGTTGATGATGCGGCCGCCCTGCGGTGTCTGGGTCCGCATGATCCGGAACGCCTCGCGGGCGCAGAGGAACGAACCCGTGAGGGTCACGGCCAGCACCTCGTCCCAGGTGTCGAGCGTGATCTCGTCGAACTGCGTCGCCGGCGCCCCGGTGCCGGCGTTGTTGAACAGGAGGTCGAGTCGGCCGAACCGCGCGACGGTCTCGTCGAAGAGCCGTCGGACGTCCGCCTCGACCGAGACGTCGGCGACGACCGGCACGATGCGCTCCGAGACGGCCGCGACCTCGTCGAGCGGGCCACGCCGCCGTCCGGCGACCACGACCGCCCACCCGTCGCCCGCCAGCGCGAGTGCGGCGGAGCGGCCGATCCCGCTGCCGCCGCCGGTCACGACGGCGATGCGGGAGTCACGCGCGGGGGCGGGGGTCGTGTCGTCGCTCATGGCGGCACGCTACCGCGGACGTCCGTCCCCGTGCGTCATGCGTCGACCACCCCGTCGGGCACCGGTGTGACCAGGCCCGCTCGCCGACGGAGGTCGAACGCGGCCGCGACCAGCTCCCGCGTGCGCGGGTGCCGTCCCGCGTCGAACAGCTGCTCGGCCGGACCGACGTCGACGATCCGCCCGGCGTCGAAGACCGCGATCCGGTCGGCGACGCGACGCACGACCGCGAGGTCGTGCGACACGAAGACGCACGTGGTCCCGGTGGTGCGCTGCAGGTCGAGGACGAGGTCGAGGATCCGCGCCTGCACGGACACGTCGAGCGCCGAGGTGGGCTCGTCGCACACGACCAACGGGACGGGACCGGCGAAGGCCCGGGCGATGGCGACGCGCTGCTTCTGTCCGCCGGAGAGCTGCGCCGGCCGGCGGTCGAGGACCGCGGCGTCGAGCCCGACCCGGGCGGCGAGGTCCTCGGCGCTGCCCTCGCCACCGAGCAGTCGGATCGCCCGGCCGAGCACCTGCCGGACGGTCCGCCTCGGGTTGAGCGACGCGTCGGCGTTCTGGAACACGACCTGCACGGGCGGGGTCCGTCGCCCGGGGCCGTCGCCCGCGGCGGAGGCAGCCGTGGTCACCGTGCCGTCGTACCGGACGAGACCGGCGAGGGCCCGTCCGAACGTGGTCTTGCCGGAGCCGGACTCCCCGACGACGCCGAGGACCTCGCCCCGTCGCAGGTCGAGGTCGATGCCGTCGAGGGCGACCGCCCCGTCGTACTCCTTGCGGAGGCCGCGGACCGACACGAGCACGTCGTCCTCCGTGGTGCCGCGTGCGGCCTTGCCCGCGGTGATGTCCGGCAGCGCCTCGACGAGCTGCACCGTGTACGGCTCGGAGGGCGCACCGAGCACCGTCCGGGCGGACCCCTCCTCGACGAGCACGCCGTGCCGGAGGACACCGACCCGCTCGCAGTGCGCGGCGACCAGCGGCAGGTTGTGGCTGATGAGGAGCGTGGCGAAGCCGGTCTCCTCGCGCAGTTCGTCGATCAGCGCCATGATCCCCGCCTCGACGGTGCTGTCGAGGCCGGTCGTGGGCTCGTCGAGCACGAGCAGCCGCGGCCGGGAGACCAGGGCCATCGCGATCGCGACGCGCTGCTGTTGCCCGCCGGACAGCTCGTGCGGGTACCGGACGCCGATCGTGTCCGGGTCGGGCAGGCCGACGCGGGCGAACGCCTCGACCGTGCCGGACTCGGCCTCGGCCCGCCCGGACCCGGTGGCGCGGAGCACCTCGGCGACCTGACGGCCGACGGGCATCGTCGGGTTCAGCGCGAGGCCCGGCTCCTGGTGCACGACCGCGACCACGTCACGCCGGAAGCGCCGGAGCCGTTCGCGGCGGAGCGTGGGGACGTCCGAACCGTCGACGACGATCGCCGCCGCCGAGACGTCGGCATCCGGACCGAGCGAGGCGGTGAGGGTCCCCACCACCGTGCTCTTGCCGGAGCCGGACTCGCCGACGAGGCCGTACGACCCGCCCGCCTCGATCGTGAACGACACCCCGTCGACGACCCTGACGCCGCGGTACGCGACGGTGAGTCCCTCGACCCGGACCAGCGGTTCGCTCACTCGGCGACCTCCTTGAGGTTGTCCGCGATGAGGTTCGCGGCGACGACGATCGACGCCACGGCGACGCCCGGGAAGACGACCGTCCACCAGGCGGCCTGCAGGTAGGCGCGGTTCGCGTTGATGTCGAGGCCCCAGTCGGCGGCCGGAGGTTGCGACCCGAGGCCGAGGAAGGACAGCGACGCGGTGATGAAGATGGCGGCACCGAGGCTCAGGACGGCCTGCACGACGAACACCCCGACGACGTTCGGCAGGAGCTCGGTGAGCATCGCCCGGAGTGCGCTCTCGCCCTGGAGCCGGGCCGCTTGCACGTAGGACTTGCCCATCTCCACGAGCACCGCGGCACGGACGATGCGCGCGATGCCCGGTGCGAAGAGCACGCCGACGATGAGCACGAGCGCCGGGGTCGAGACGCCGAACGCCCCGACGAGCACCACCAGGAAGATGAGGCTCGGCAGCGCGAGGAGCACGTCGAAGAACCGCATCAGGGCGGTGTCGACCCAGCCGCGGTGGAAGCCCGCGACGAGCCCGAGCGTGCCCCCGAGGACGGTCGCGAGCGCGGCACCGAACGGGCCGATCACGAGCGCCGGACGGGCTCCGGCCGCGACCCGGGCGAAGACGTCGCGCCCGAGCGAGTCGGTGCCGAACCAGTGCGCCGCACTCGGCGCCTGCAGGAGTTCCCCGGTCTTCGCGAACGGCTGCAACCCGAGCGCGTGCCACCCGACGGCGAGGACGACCCACCAGACGAGGACCGCGACCGAGACCAGGAAGGTCGGGCGGCCCAGCAGCGCGCGCCAGCCACGGCGGGCACGGCGCGACCCGGCGGTCTGCTCCGGCCCGGTGGCGACCGGGGCGTCGGTGGCGAGGGCTCCGGGGACGACGGCGGTCATGCGGTGACCCGCCGTTCGAACCGGATCCGGGGGTCCACCACGACGAACAGGAGGTCGGTGAGCAGCAGCGCGCCGAGGGACAGCGCTCCGGCGAGCATCACGCCGCTCTCGAGCAGGAGCGCGTCCTTCCGCTCGGCGGCCGACACGAGCAGCGCGCCGAGCCCCGGGTACGAGAAGAGCGTCTCGACGATCACGCTCCCGCCGAGCAGGGTGCCGAGGTAGATCCCGAGCACCGAGAACGTCGGGATGAGCGCGTTGCGGACGACGTGCCGCCGGACGATCTGACCGGTCGTCAGCCCCTTCAGCACCGCGGTCCGGTGGAACTGCGACCGGATCGTCTCGATGACGCCGGCCCGCACCATCCGGGTCAGGACGGCGAGGTACGCCAGGGCCAGCACGACCGCCGGCAGGGTGAGCACCCGGAGCCGCTCGCCGAACCCCGCGTCGAGCGCCCCGGACGCCTGCACGGGCACGACGCGGAGCCAGACCGCGAAGACCAGCAGCAGGACGATCCCGACCACGAACTCCGGGATCGCGGAGACGGTCAGCAGGCCCACCGTCACGGCACGGTCCGACCTGCGCCCCTGTCGGTAGGCCTGCACGGCGCCGAGCACGAGGGCGACCGGCACCATGATCACGAAGGCGTACGCGCCCAGCAGGAGCGAGTTGCCGAGCCGTCCGAGCACCAGGTCCCGCACCGGCTCGGAGTACACGAAGCTCGTGCCCCAGTCGCCGGTCACGAACCCGCCGATCCAGTGCAGGTACCGGTTCACGAGGGAGCCGTCGAGTCCGTGGTCGACGTTCCAGGCCTGCACCTGCGCCGCCGTCGCGTACTGCCCGAGCGCGTTCCGACCGGGGTCCCCCGGGACGACCTGGACCAGCCAGAACGTGAGGATCGAGACCACGACCAGGACGAGCGGGATCTGGACGACCCGCTGGCCGACGAGGGACAGCAGACGACGACGGCGCGCGGTGCTCATGACGAGGTGACCCCGATCCCGCGGAAGTCGAACCCGCCCGGGAAGTCCTGCCCGGACCGGAAGGTCCCCGTCACGCGCTTCTGCAGCAGGATGCTGCTCGACGCGAACGCCGGCACGATCACCGGCAGATCCGTCCACTCGATCGTCGCGATCCGGTCGGCGAGGTCCTGCCGCTCGGACTCCGACGTGGTCGACTCGTACTGGTCGACGAGGGTCTCGAGCTCCGGGTTCGAGTACTTCGACGCGTTCCAGGCGGCGCCGGACCGGTAGATCAGGTCGACGTACTGGGCCGGCAGTCGCTGCGCCCAGTTCGTGATCGTCACCGGGGCGTTGAGCCACGGCGTGTCGGCCCCGTCGGCGTAGTACTGCGCGCTCGTGAGGACCTTGAGCGTGACGTCGAACCCGCCGACGGCCTCGAGCTGCTGCTGCACCACCTGGGCGAGCGCCTTCTCGGCGTCGAGCGTGGTGATCTCGAACGACACGGTCTTGCCGCCGAGGAGCTCCCGCACCTTCGCCGCGTCCTGCGACCGCTGCTCGAGGCCCTTCGGCTGGATCGCGGAACTCGGGAAGAACGTGGTGTCGTTGCCGACCTCGGCGTTCCCGCCGTAGACCGTCTTGACGATCTCCTTCCGGTCGAGCGCCAGGGCGAACGCCTCGCGGACGTCCGGGTCGTCGAACGGCGCCTTGGTCACGTCGAGGAAGATGCCGTCGAACTTGTTGTAGTACGGCTTGGTCTCGTTGTAGTCGGAGGCCTGCAGCGTCGAGGTCGCGGTCGGGCTCGACGCGATCTGGTCGATCTCGCCGCTCTGGAAGGCCAGCAGCTGTGCCTGGTCGTCGGCGTAGAACTTCACGTCGACCTTCTCGAGGTCGACGTCCTTCGCGTCCCAGTAGTCGGGGTTCTTCGTGAACGTCGCGCCCTGGCCGGCGGAGTACTTCGACAGCACGAACTGGCCGGCACCGACGGGCTGCTTCGCCCAGTTCGTCGATGCCTTGAAGCCGGCGGGCTGGATCGTCGTGTTCGAGCCGGTGAGCAGGTAGGGGAAGTCGGCGTAGGGCTTGTCGAGCGTGAACTCCACGGCGGAGTCGCCGTCCGCGGCGACGGAGCCGAGGATGCCCTCGAAGCTCGACTTGCCGGGCGACTGGCTGTCCGAGCCGATGATCGAGTCGAACGTCGCGACGACGTCCTTGCTCGTGAGGGCGGCGCCGTCCGAGAACTTCAGGCCGTCGCGCAGGGTGACGGTCCAGGTGCGCCCGTCGGACGAGGCCTTCCAGGAGTCGGCGAGCCGGCCCTCGAGCTTGCCCTGCGCGTCCTGGCTGAGGAGTCCCTCGGATGCCAGCCCGACGATGAACATCGCGTTGTAGTCGGACGTGGTGAGGGGGTTGATGGTGCTGTCGGGCTCCTGGAGGCCGAGCGTGTAGGTGCCGGCGTCCGACGAGCCGGACGAGGCGTCGCCGCCGGACGAGCACGCGGCGAGGGTGAGGGCGAGGGCGGACGCGGTGGCCGCGAGGGCGAGGCGCTTGAGGCGACGCCGCCGCGACGTGAGGTCGACGGTCATGGTTGGCTCCTGGGGTTCGGGGTGCAGGGGGTGGTGCGGTCAGCGGTGCGCACGGTCGGGCACGCGGGGGTGTCCGAACCGCTCGCGCAGGGTGAGGTCGTCGTACGTGGTGGCGGTCCGGCCGCGGCGCTGCAGCTCGGGCACGACGTGGTCGACGAAGCGGTCGATGCCACCCGGCAGGTACGGGAACTGCACGATGAAGCCGTCCGCTCCGCCGTCGTCCGCGAGTTCCTCGAGCCGGTCGGCGATCTCCGGCCCGGTGCCGGTGAGCAGGCTCCGCCGGTACGACCACGAGTAGACGTCGCGGGGCGTCGCCGGCCCGTCCGCGAGCAGGCGCTCGACCGCGGGCTTCGGCGACCGGGTCTCGTTCGAGGTGTCGAACTCCTCGGCGTAGTCGAACGGCACGTCGACGTCGCGCCCGGACAGGTCCTGCCCGATCTGGTGCGACACGTCCTCGAGGATGAGCGCGTCCGGGGTGAGCGCCAGGATCGCGTCCGCCTCGGCCCGGGCGTCGGCGGCGGTCTCTCCCACGACCGGCATGACCGAGGGCATGATCTTCACGGCGTCGGCAGCGCGACCGTGTCGGACCGCCCGGGCGCGCAGGTCGTCGACGAACCGACGGACGTCGGCCGCGGACCCACCCCGCGTGAACACGGCGTCCGCGGTGTCGGCGGCGAGCTCGAGGCCGGACTCGGAGCCGCCGGCCTGGAACAGCAGCGGGTGGCCCTGCGGCGGCCGGGCGATGTTGAGCGGACCGCGCACCCGGAAGAACTCCCCGTCGTGGTCGAGCCGGTGCAGCCCGTCCCGGTCGGCGAAGATCCCGGACGCGGCGTCCGCACGGATCGCGTCGTCGTCCCAGCTGTCGAGCAGACCGTGGACGACGTCGACGAACTCGCGGCCGCGCTCGTACCGGCGGGAGTGGTCGATGTGCGCGTCGCCGCCGAAGTTCCGGGCCTCTTCGTCGTAGCGGCTCGTGACGAGGTTCCACGCCGCGCGGCCCCGGCTGATGTGGTCGAGGGAGGCGATCGTCCGCGCCACGTGGTACGGCTCGTTGTAGGTGGTCGAGACCGTCGCCGCGAGTCCGATGCGGCTGGTCACCTGGGACAGCGCCGCGAGCAGGGTGAACGGCTCCGGGCGGAGCGCGCCGTAGTGGTCGACGCCCGACGGGTACCGGTCCCAGAAGTACAGGCCGTCCGCCAGGAACAGCGTGTCGAAGAACCCGCGCTCGGCGCTCTGCGCGATGTGGCGGTGGTGGCCGATCGTCAGGTGCTCGGCCGGCCGCGACGACGGGTGCCGCCAGCCGGTGACGTGTGCGCCGCCGGGGTGGAAGGCGAACGCACCGAGCAGGATCCGGTCGCTCATGCCGAGACCTCCGCCGTCCGGAGCGTGCTCGCCGGTCGCGCCAGCCCGAGTTGCTCGCGCAGGGTGTCCCCGCGGTACGTGCGGTCGTACACGCCGCGGCGTTCGAGCTCCGGGACGACCTGGTCGACGAACCGGTCCACGCTCACCGGGATCGACGAGAACGCGAGCATGAAGCCGTCCGCGGCGTCCTGCTCGTAGCGCTCGGTCAGCCAGTCCGCGATCTGCTCGGGTGTTCCGGGCAGGAACCGGCGCCGCAGGATCGTCCGGTAGACCTCGCGCAGCGTCGTGGCGTCCGCGGCGATGCGTCGGATCGACTCGTACACCGACTTCGACTGGGTGATCGACGACTCGTCGAAGACGTGCTCGAACGGCGCGTCGAGCGGCCGGTCGGACAGGTCGGTCTGCAGGTAGTGCGAGAGCAGGTCGAGCGAGACGCGGTCCGGCGTGAGCTCCTCGATCTCGTCGAGCTGGCGCAGCGCGTCCGCCTCGGTGTCGCCGATGACGGGCGACACGGCCGGCAGGATGAGCATCGACGACGGGTCGCGGCCGTTGTCGACGGCTCGGCGCTTGTAGTCGGCGTACAGCGCCTGCGCGTCGGCGAGCTCGTCCTGCCAGAGCGTGAACACGCCCTCGGCCTTCGCCCCCGCCAGCGCTCGGCCGGCCTCGGACGCGCCGGCCTGGAACAGCACCGGGTGCGCCTGGGGCGGACGGGCGATGTTGAGGGGTCCCCGCACTCGGAAGAACTCCCCCTGGTGGTCGAGGACGTGCAGGCCCTCGCGCTTGGCGAAGTACCCGGACTGCTTGTCGTGCAGGAAGGCGTCGTCGTCCCAGCTGTCCCAGAGTCCCTGCACGACGTCGACGAACTCGGCCCCGCGCCGGTAGCGCACCGCGTGGTCGAGGTTGGCGTCGCGCCCGAAGTTCCACGCCTCTTCGTCGGAGGCGCTCGTGACGAGGTTCCACGCGGCGCGGCCCTCGCTGAGGTGGTCGAGCGAGGCGAGCTTCCGTGCGACGTGGTACGGCTCGTTGTACGTCGTCGACACCGTGGCGGCGAGTCCGATGTGCTCGGTCCGCTGCGAGAGCGCGCCGAGCAGCGTGAAGGGCTCGGTGCGGATGTTCACGACGTGGTCGATGCCGGAGTCGAAGCGGTCCCAGACGTAGAGCTCGTCGGCGATGAAGAGCGTCGCGAACCCGCCGCGCTCGAGCGTCTGGGCGAACCGGACGTAGTACTCCACGTCGAGGTACTGCTCCGGTTCGCTGCCGGGCAGCCTCCAGCTCGTGACGTGTTCACCGCCCGGGTAGAAGACCATCCCGCCCAGCACGAGGCCGCCGTCGCGCGTCATGCCGTCACCGCCTCTCGTGTCCGTGCCGGTGCGACCGGCCCCACCGTCGCCCCGATGCGTGGCGCGACGTCCTCCGCGAACAGCGCGAGGGCCTCGCGCCGACGTCCCTGGTCGGCGTAGCCGTGCTCGACCTGCACGTTGAGCTGCGTGGCGTACCGGGAGTACGGCTTCGACAGGATCGACTCGGCGATGTCCTCGGCGGTGCCGTAGTGCAGGTTCAGCGACGCGGCCTTCTCGGCCAGGGTCGACGCCGGGGGCAGGAACGACTCGCCCCACGCGTACTTCGCCTCGATGCCGGCACGGGCCTCGCGCAGCGCCGTGGCACGGTCACGGGCCGGGTAGATCGCGGTGGAGAGCGCCACCCGCGGCACCGCGCCGTCGGGCAGCGCGTCGAGGTAGGCGGCGGCGGTGACCTCGGCCGGTACCGTCTGGGTCGTGCCGACCAGGACCCCGTGACCCCGGGTGGCGGCGATCGCGGCGCTGCCGGCGGTGAGGGTGGCGTCCCAGAGCCGGTCCAGCAGTGCGCTGCCGTCCGGGTTCAGTCGGGCCGTGCCGGTCCCGAGCGGCTCCCCGCGGAGCGCAGCGAGCAGCGTGTCGAGCTGGGCGTCGAAGGCCGCCCGACGTGCCTCGTGCTCGGCGTGGGCGAGGTCCGGCGCGAAGACGTCGAGGGTCTCCGGGCCGCCGCCGTTCGCGACGCCGAGCTCGACCCGGCCGTCACTGAGCGCGTCGAGCACCGCGGCGTCCTCGGCGACGCGGACCGGGTCCTCGTGCGGGAGCGTCACCGCACCGAGTCCGAGCCGCAGGGTCGAGGTGCGCTCGGCGAGGGCGGCGAAGAAGACGAACGGTGACGGCAGCCCGCCGCGGGTCGGGTCGTCGTCGTGTCGGAAGTGGAACTGACGGACCCACGCGCTCTCGTACCCGAGTCGTTCCGCGGCGGCGAACAGGTCCAGCTCGTCGCGGTACGCCCGGCTCGCCGGCGGCGCTTCCGTCCCGTGCGAGAACACCGCGATCCGCAGTGGCACCGAGGCCACGCGGGCGGCCCGTTCGACGTGCGTCATGGAACACTCCCTCGTCAGTGGAGTGATGCAAACACGCACCACCGACGGACCACGAGCGGCGACGTAACGGAGCGTTGCGCGACGTCACACAACGTAGGAGTGCGCACGGACCGCGTCCGAGGAGCATGATCGCCCCGTGCCGCAGCCCGCCGAATCCGACACCCTCCGCCGTCGTCACCCCGCCCTGCCGGACCACCTCACGTGGGAGCCGAGCAGCCGCTGGGTCCGCGCGGTCGTCGACGGCCTGACGGTCGTCGACACCCGTGCGCCGATCCTCGTGTGGGAGGCCGGCCACAAGGTCCCCGAGTACGGGATCCCACGAGCCGACGTCCGCACCGACCTCCTGTCGCCGGCGGACGACGCACCCGCACCGGGTCGGTCCTGGCGCCCGGTCCGACCGGCCCGACGCTGGTACCACCTCCGGCTCCCCGACCGGGTCGTCCCGCACGTCGCCTGGTCGTGGGACGACGACGGCCTCGACGGGTGGCTCGGCGTCACGTGGACCCCGGGAGTCCTGGACGCCTGGTACGAGGAGGACGAGCGCGTCATCACCCATCCCCGCGACCCGCACAACCGGGTGGACGCGCTCCCGAGCAGCCGGCACGTCGTGGTCCGCGACGGCGACCGGGTGCTCGCCGACTCCCGTTCGCCCGTCGCCGTGTACGAGACCGGCCTGCCGACGCGCTGGTACCTGCCCCGCGAGGACGTCCGGTTCGACGAGCTCGTCGCCACCGACACCGTCAGCGAGTGCCCGTACAAGGGCCACGCGACCGCGTACTGGGGTGTCCGACGCGCGGACGGCACCGTCGAGGACGTCGCGTGGTCCTACCCGGACCCCTTCCCCGCGGTCGCCGCCGTGCGCGACCGCGTCGCGTTCTGGGGTGAGCGGGTGGTCGTCGAGGTGGACGGCGTCCGCGCGTCGTCCGCGGTGGACCTGCGCGTCTGACGGACGGGAGGCGCGGGTCGGGCCCGACCCGCGCCTCCCGTCCGGCACTGGTCGCGACCACCGCCCGGCGCGCGTGTGCGCTGTCAGCGCCCACCGCGTTGACTGGGGTGTCGGTCGATCGAGGAGTGCGTGTGCTGGGACCTGAACTGGTGGTCGTGCTCGGCCTCGCCATCGCCCTGACGGCGGGCATCGCCGACCGCATCCGGGTCGCCCCGCCGGTGCTGCTGCTCGTCTTCGGCGCGCTGCTCGCCCTCGTGCCCGAGTTCGCGGGTGTGCAGCTCCCCGCCGACGCCGTCCTGCTGCTCTTCCTGCCGGCGCTGCTGTACTGGGAGAGCCTGACGACGTCCCTGCGCGAGATCCGGAAGAACCTGCGCGGCATCGTCCTGATGGGCACGCTGCTCGTCGTGGTCACGGCCGGGGCGATCGCCGTCCTGCTCCACCTGCTCGGCATGCCGTGGGGTCCGGCCTGGGTGCTCGGTGCTGCCGTGGCCCCGACGGACGCCACGGCCGTCGGGGTGCTCACGAAGATGCTGCCGCGCCGGAACGTCACGGTGCTGCGTGCCGAGAGCCTCGTCAACGACGGCACCACGCTCGTGGTCTACGGGATCGCCGTCGCGGTCACGGTCGGCACGCAGGAGCTCACGTTCTGGGGCGTCTCGGGCATGCTCGCGCTGTCCTACCTCGGCGGCGTGGCGGCCGGTCTGGTCGCGGCGTGGCTCGGCACGCAGGTGCTCCGGCGCGTCGACACGGTCGTCCTCGAGAACCTGGTGACGCTCCTCGTGCCGTTCGTCGCGTTCCTCGGTGCCGAGGCGATCGGGGCCTCCGGCGTCCTCGCGGTCGTGGCCGCCGGCATCGTGGTGAGCCAGGTCGGTCCGAAGCTCGACCGCGCCGAGACCCGTCAGCAGGTCCGTGCGTTCTGGTCGTTCCTGACGTTCCTGCTGAACGGCGCGCTGTTCGTGCTCGTCGGCATCGAGGCGATGGTCGCCGCCCGTGCGCTTGAGCCCGCCGAGCTCCTGCGCGCCACCGGCGTGATCGCCGCGGTGTCGATCGCCCTCGTGCTCGTGCGGTTCGCGTTCCTCAACGCAGCCGGCGGCACCGTGTGGCTCGTCACCCGACGGTCCGGCGGAGCACCGCGTGAGGGCCACCGGGACCGGCTCGTCAGCGGCTTCGCCGGGTTCCGCGGGGCGGTGTCGCTCGCGATGGCCGTCGCCGTGCCCCGGACCCTCGAGTCCGGCGCGGCCTTCCCCGACCGGGACCTCATCGTCTTCGTCACCGCCGGGGTCGTCGTCGTCACGATCGTCGGGCAGGCCCTGGTGCTGCCGGCCGTCCTGCGCCGGGCCGCGCTGCCCGAGGACGAGTCGGTCGGCGAGGAGCGCCGCTACGCCGAGCGCACCGCGATCGAGGAGGCACTCGACGCACTCCCCCGCCTGGCCCGCTCGACCGGCGCGGACCGTGCGACCGTGGAGCGGGTGCGGAAGGACTACGAGGCGCACCTCGACGTCATCCAGGCCCGCGAGGAGGAGGACGACGACCACCCGGCCCTGCAACGGCACGACACCGCGGTCGCCCTCGAGCTCGCGCTGGTCCGGCACAAGGCCGCGACGCTCCTGCGGTTGCGGGACGCCGACGAGATCGACGACCTCGTGCTGCGGCAGGTGCGGTCGGGGTACGACGCGGAGGAGGCGCGGTTGAGCGGGGTCACCACGACCTGACGGTCTCGCCGGCGAGTGCCCGGACGGGAGGCGCGGTGCTGGCTGGCACCGCGCCTCCCGTCCGTCACGTCCTACGACTCGTCGGCAGCCGCCGGTTCCGAGGCAAGCGCCTTCCGACGCTGCGCGACCTGGACCGCGATCGCCACCGGGACCGCCGCGAGGGCGAGTCCCCGCAACCACGGACGGTCGAAGACGTGGCCGGACGCGTGGTCGAGGGACACCGGACCGGGGCCGCCGAGGGCGAACATCGCCGCCGAGAAGCCGAGGAACGCCGGGAACTCGAACCCGCCGTCGGCGTTGAAGAAGCCGTTCGGGGTGTGCACGCTCGAGGCGACACCCATGGTCGTCGCGGCGCCCGCACCGGCGATCGGGGTGGCCAGGCCGAGCGCGAGGGCGGCACCGGAGCCGGCCTCGCCGATCCCGGCCAGGACGGCGTTGCGGCGGCCGGGCCGGAAGCCCATCTGGTGCATGCCCTGGGCGGTGCCCTCGATGCCGCCGCCGCCGAACGCGCCGAAGAGCTTCTGGGAGCCGTGCGACACGAGGACGGCGCCGAGGGCGATGCGGAGCAGGGTCTTGGCGGTGACGGAAGCGGTCGTGGTGCGTGCGCTCATGCGTTCTCCCGGTGGTCGGTGGTCGGTAGCGGTGTCGCAGAACGTACGCCCCGCCGGTCCGGTGTGGACCGGCGGGGCGTCCCGCGATGCGGTGGTCGTCAGCTGGTGAGCTGGCGTCGACCGCTCACGCGGACGATGACACCGGCGACGACGGCACCGACGATCGGGGCGACGATGAAGACCCAGAGCTGCGCGAGCGGTGTCGCCCCGCCGTAGACGGCCGCGGCGATCGAGCGCGCCGGGTTCACGCTGGTGTTGCTGATCGGGATGCTCACGAGGTGGATCAGCGTCAGGGTGAGCCCGATCCCGAGCGGTGCGACCGCCTGGTACTCCTTCTTGGCGGTGATCGAGAGGATCACCGCGATGAAGACACCGGTCAGCACCGCCTCGGCGAGGAACACCGACCCGAGGCCGTACCCGCCGGGGCTCGCCGAGCCGTACCCGTTCGAGGCGAAGCCCCCGTCACGAGCGGCCGCGAAGGCCCCCGGCTTGCCGGAGAGCACCGCGGCGATGATGCTCGTCGCGGCGAGCCCACCGACGATCTGGGCAACGATGTAGCCGGCGACGTGGCGGGCATCGGTGCGGCCCGCGGCGAGCAGACCGAGCGTGACCGCGGGGTTGAAGTGACCGCCGGAGATGTGTCCGACGGCCGAGATCCCGGCCACGAGCGTGAGACCGAACGCGAGGGCCACGCCGAGGTAGCCGACGCCCTGCTGGTTGTCCGTGGCACTCGGGACGTTCGCGGCGAACAGCGCGGTGCCGACGCCGCCGAGCACGAGCAGGAACGTGCCGAAGAGCTCGGACGCGTACCGGGCCGCCGGCGACCAGGCGGCCGCATCCTCACGTCGCTGCTCGGACGTGGACTCGCTGACGGGTTCGTCCGCGGCGCGGTCGTGGTTGCGGTTCGCCATCGTGGTGTTCTCCGTTCGGTGCGGGTGTCGGTGTTCCGGCCGGTCGTCGGTGTTCCGACGGCTGTCAGTGGACGCGGGTGGGTTTGGCGAGGGTGGAGCGGGTGCCGCCGGTGAGGTGGACGAGGACGGGGATCTGCCGGCCGAGGGTGCGGTCCAGGACGGTGATGGCGTGGTCGACGGCGGTGAGGACGGTGACGGCGTCGCCGCCGCGGCGGACCGCGACGCGGATGCGTGCGGCGCGTTGCCGGCGGACGAGGTACGTGTCGACGCGGGCGCTGATGACGTCGCGGACGCCGTCGAGTTCGTGGTCGACGACGTCGCGGACGAGGGCGACGTTGACGGTGACCTGGTCGTCGCCGGAGCGTTCCCGGACGGCGACGGACGTGCCGCCCCCACCGCGGGTGAACACCCACACCAACGCCAGGACGATCACCACGGCGCAGGCCGCGACGATGATCCACAGCGACGACGCCGGCACGCTCAGCCGGTTCGGGAGTGTCGCGTAGGGTTCGACGGCGTCGCGGACGGCGGGGAGGACGCCCGCGCCGATGGTGATGCCGACGATGACCGCGACGAGGCCGAGGACGAACAGGATGATCCGGTTCAGGGTCCGGTTGCTCTTGGTCATGCGAGGGTTCCCTTCTCCTCGACCGTGACGCTGACGCGTCGGCCGAAGCGTTCGTCCAGCCCCGAGAGGCGGTCCCGGACGGCGTCGCGGATGACCGTGTCGTCGACGGGGATCCCGCTGACGGGCACCACACGGACCGTGGTGGAGCGTCCGCGGGCGGTCGCGGACGCGTTGCCCTCCGGGACTCCCGCGGCCATCCCGGCGGCGTTCGCGGCGGTGGAGGCGAGGATGCGGGTGTCGATGACGACGGCACCACGGTCGTGGTCGATGACGGAGCGGTGCTGCCGGCCGGGCTTCAGGGCCAGGACGATCAGGACCACGCCGAGGACCAGAAGGACCACGGCGATGACCTCCGCGATCGTCACGAACGCAGCGTCCGGGCGGAGCGCGGCGTCGACGACGGTCTGCGGGTCCGCGAGCAGCGGGGGCCGGCCGATGGCGGCGAGGACCGCTTCGGTGCCGATCCACGCGGCGACCAGGGCGAGGACCACGAGCGACACCGCCACGGCGGTCGAGCGGGAGCGGTGCACGCTCCGGCGACGGATGCGTCGTTCGACGGAACCGTTGCTCATGATGGCCTCCTAGGCGATCCGGGACTGGTGCTCGCGCACGATCCCGGTGAGTTCGATGTGGG
>NZ_JAFEVQ010000022.1:0-66049 GCF_020882855.1 Curtobacterium sp. GD1
GGGTGCGGGCGGGCGGCGCGCCCGCGCGCTCGCGCGCTCGCGCCGCCGCGCCGCCCGCCCGCACCCCGCACACGACGACGGGCCCCGCGCTGCTGTGTGCGCGGGGCCCGTCGTGACGGTGTGGCAGCGAACTACCGGACGGAGACCGGGGTCTCGTCGCGCTCCTCGTAGAGGACGTAGCCCTCTTCGCCGTGGACCGCGGTGTCGATGCCGGCGACCTCGTCCTCGGTCTTCACACGGAAGCCCATCGTCTTCTCGATGATCCAGCCGATGACGAAGGCGAGGATGAACGAGTAGAGACCGACCACGCCGGCAGCGGCGGCCTGCTTGCCGAGCTGCGTGAACGAGCCCGAGTAGATCAGGCCGGTGTCGTTGGCGAAGAAGCCGAGGTACAGCGTGCCGACGATGCCGCCGACCAGGTGGACGCCGACGACGTCGAGCGAGTCATCGAAGCCGAGGCGGTACTTCCAGTCGATCGCGAAGCAGCAGATGATGCCCGCGAGGAAGCCGAGCAGGATGCCCCAGCCCGGGGTGAGCGCGGCGCACGCCGGGGTGATGGCGACGAGGCCGGTGACGGCGCCCGACGCGGCACCGATCGAGGTGGCCTTGCCGTCCTTGAGCTTCTCGACGAGCAGCCAACCGAGGATCGCGGCGGCCGGGGCGGCGAGGGTGTTGACCCAGGCGATCGCGGCGATGCCGTCCGCGGCACCCTCGGAACCGGCGTTGAAGCCGAACCAGCCGAACCACAGGATCGCGGCACCGAGGAGCACGAAGGGCGGGTTGTGCGGCTTGTGCGCACCCTTGGCGAAGCCGACGCGCTTGCCGAGGACGATCGCCAGCGCGAGACCCGCGGCACCGGCGTTGATGTGGACCGCGGTGCCACCGGCGAAGTCGATGACGCCCCAGGTCGCTGCCCAGCCGGACGTGAGGTTGAAGACCCACGAGGCGACCGGGAAGTAGACGACCGTGACCCAGACGCCGGCGAAGACCATCCACGCGCCGAACTTGGCACGGTCGGCGATCGCACCGGAGATGAGGGCGACCGTGATGATCGCGAAGGTCGCCTGGAAGCCGACGAACGCCATCGAGGGGTACGCGGCGTTGATCGTCGAGGCCTTGGCCTCCTCGAACGCCTGCCCGAGGCCGATCTGGTTCCAGTCGATGCTGAAGAAGCCGACGACACCGGACACCGCCGTGCCGTCACCGTGGTTCGCGAAGGCGATGGCGTAGCCGTAGACGACCCAGAGGACGCTCACGAGCGCGATCGCCCCGAAGGACATCATCATCATGCTGATGACGGACTTGGCCTTCACCAGACCGCCGTAGAAGAAGGCCAGGCCGGGTGTCATGAACAACACCAGCGCCGCCATGACCAACACGAACGTCGTGTTGCCCTGATCAAGCATCTGTTCACCTCTCGATTGCACCAGCGGCTCTTGGTCCGCGTCGGGTGTCACCGAGTCTGGCGAGGCGAGGTTTCACGAGGGAGCACGAAGTGTTTCGCGGATGTAACGCGACGGCCCGGTGTGTAAACGTCGTGTTTCGTCCGTCGGGCAGTCCCCTGGACGGGGGCCACGAGTTCTCCCGGTCCGTCCGGACGGTGTCCGACAGCCGTCGCGGAACGGGGCCTGGAGGCGCGGCACGGCAGGGAAGCGGCCGCTCGCGGCCGGCAGGCGGCTCAGTCCACGGCGCGGGTCAGCGCCACGACGCGGCTCGCCGCACGCAGGTACTTCTTGCGGTACCCGCCGTCGAGCATCGACTCGGGGTACACCTGGTCGAGCGGGGTGCCCGACGCCACGATCCGCACCTGCGCGTCGTACAGCCGGTCCACCAGCGCGACCCACCGGAGTGCATCGGTCTGGTCGGTGAAGGGCTGCACGTCGGTGAGGCCGACGGCGTCGAGGTCCTCGACCATCGCGACGTACTTCGACGGGTGCACGGACGCGAGGTGCCCGACCACCGCCCGGAAGTCGTCGAGCGTGACGCGTCCGCCGGGGAGTGCCGCGGCGACGTCGGCCACCACGCCCGCCGACTCGTCGACCGCACGCCGGCGGAAGTCGAGCCCGTCGATGCGCATGGTGTCGAACCGGTCGGACATCGCCTGGATCTCGCGCAGGAAGTCCTGGGCCGCGAAGCGCCCCTCGCCGAGGGCACCCGGCGGCGTGTTCGAGGTGGCGGCGAACCGCGTGCCCGTCTCGGTGAGCTCCTTGATGAGGCGCGTCATCACCATCGTGTCACCGGGGTCGTCGAGCTCGAACTCGTCGATGCACACCAACGCCGTCCCGCGCAGCAGGTCGACGGTGCCCTGGAACCCGAGGGCCCCGACGAGCGCCGTGTACTCGATGAAGGTGCCGAACGTCTTCCGACCGGTCGCGGCGTGGTAGGCGGCGGCGAGCAGGTGGGTCTTCCCGACGCCGAACCCGCCGTCGAGGTAGACGCCGGACTTCACGGTCGACTCCGCCACGGGCTTCCGGCGACCGAACAGCCCCCGGCGAGGCTGGTCGGCGGGACCGGCGGCGACGAAGGCCTCCACCGCGTCGCGGACCGCCGCCTGCGACGGGTACTCCGCGTCGGGTCGGTAGGAGGCGAACGACGCGTCCTCGAACTGGGGCGGCGGGACCAGCGACGCAGCCATCTGCTGCGGGGTCACCTGCGGGTCGCGGTCGACGAGGTGTTCAGGCGCGGTGTTCGCTGACAATCGGGGCAGTCCTTCGGGAAGCATGTCGTGGGGTGTCACGTTGCGTCAGGAGCACGGCACGCCCGCGTACCGTTGCCCACAGGCACCGACGACCGATCCTAGTCCGGTGCCGGATGACCACCTGGAGGTAGCCCACCATGACCGCACCGGTCGACACGTCCGAGAAGTTCACCGCCTACGCCCACCCGGAGCGGCTCGTCTCCACCGAGTGGCTGCAGGAGCACCTGGACGCCGGCACCCCGGACCTGGTCGTCGTCGAGTCCGACGAGGACGTCCTGCTCTACGAGACGGGCCACGTCCCCGGTGCCGTGAAGATCGACTGGCACACCGACCTCAACGACCCGGTGCTCCGCGACTACATCGACGGCGAGGCCTTCGCCGAACTGCTCGGCAGCAAGGGCATCGGCCGCGAGACCACCGTCGTGATCTACGGCGACAAGAACAACTGGTGGGCCGCCTACGCCCTCTGGGTCTTCTCGCTGTTCGGCCACGAGGACGTCCGTCTCCTCGACGGCGGCCGGGCGAAGTGGATCGCCGAGGACCGCGCGCTCACCACCGACCAGACCGTGGTCACGCCGGTCGAGTACCCCGTCGTCGACCGGATCGACACCGAGATCCGCGCCTACAAGGACGACGTGCTCGCCCACCTCGGCAAGCCGCTGATCGACGTCCGCAGCGCCCCGGAGTACGCCGGCGACCGCACCACCGCGCCGGACTACCCGGAGGAGGGCGCCCTCCGCGCCGGCCACGTCCCCACCGCCGTGAACATCCCGTGGGCCACCGCCGCGGCACCGGACGGCACCTTCAAGACCCGCGAGGAGCTCGACGCGATCTACCGCGACGGCGCCGGCATCGGCGACGCGGACGAGGTCATCGCCTACTGCCGCATCGGCGAGCGGTCGAGCCACACCTGGTTCGTCCTGCAGCACCTGCTCGGGTACGACAACGTCCGCAACTACGACGGCTCGTGGACCGAGTGGGGCAGCGCGGTCCGCGTCCCGATCGCCGTCGGCACCGAACCGGGTACGATCACCGACCGATGACCGACGCACTCCCCCAGTCCCTCGCCGAGATCCGCGACGACTTCCTCGAACTCTCCCAGCAGGACCGCCTGCAGCTGCTCCTCGAGTTCTCGAACGAGCTCCCGGCGCTTCCCGAGCGCCTGCAGGGGCACGAGGACGAGCTCGAACGCGTCGAGGAGTGCCAGTCCCCCGTCTTCATCACGGTCACCGTGGGTGCGGACGGCGACGCGCCCGGCATCGTCCGGATGCACGCCACGGCGCCGCGCGAGGCACCGACCACGCGGGGCTTCGCGTCGATCCTCGCGCAGGGGCTGTCCGGCCTGACCGCCGAGCAGGTGCTCGCCGTGCCGGCGGACTACCCGCTGACGATCGGGCTGAGCGAGGCGGTCAGCCCGCTGCGGATCCGGGGCATGGTCGGGATGCTGGGCCGGGTGCAGCGGCAGGTGCAGGCGCAGGCCGCGGTCGCGTAGACCCGCAACGACGTCGGACGGGAGGCGCGGTGCCAGCTGGCACCGCGCCTCCCGTCCGTCTGCCGGTCGCGTCTACTGCTGGTGGGTCGCGCTGGTGGGCTGGACCACCTCGGTCAGCCACGCGAGGATGCGGGCGTCGAACCAGTCGGCGTCGTGGTTCCAGAGCTTGGTGTGCCGGGCGGTCGTCTGCACCTCGAGCCGCACGATGTCGGGCCGGGCCTCGGCGAGGGCGTGCGACGCAGAGGACGGGACGAACCCGTCGTCGTCGCTGTGCATGAGCAGGATCGGCACGTGCAGCTCGTCGGCCCGCGCGACCATGTCGAGCTGCCGCAGGTCGACCGGCTGCCGCAGGCCCGTGAGCCGGTGCAGGACCGGGGTGCGGAGAAGACGCTGCGCGACCTTCCGGACCGGCCGCGGCAGGCGGAGCAGCTGGCTCTGCGACTTGAGCACCGCGTGCCAGTCGACCACGGGCGACTCGAGCACGACACCGTCCACGAGGTCCGCGAACGCCGACCGGAGCAGGGTCTGCAGCACGACCGCGCCGCCCATCGACCAGCCCATCAGGACGACGCTCGACGCGCCCTGCCCGGCGAGCCAGCGGAGGACCGCGTCGATGTCCTCCCACTCGGTGCTGCCGAGGCCGTAGCGGCCGTCGACGCTCCGCGGGGCGACGCCGTCGTTGCGCCAGCTCGCCAGCACCACGGAGTACCCCGCCGCCCGGAAGACCGGCACCGCGCGGATCGTCTCGGCGCGGGTCACGCCACGACCGTGCACGAGGACGGCCCACGGCGCGTCCGGGTCGTCGGCGCGGACCACCCAGGCGGGTGCGGGGCCGTTCGAGGTGGGGACGTCGATGTCCTCGACCGGGACGTCCAGCTCGCCCGGGGTCAGGTAGAACCACCCGCCCCACCGACCCCGGCGGGCCGCGGTGGGGTCGCCGGCGTCGATCGCGATGATGCGGCGGGTGACGGTCGTGTCGGTGGTGCCGAGGACCTCGCCGACGCGCATGTGCCCGGTCCCGCCGCCGAACCAGAGGCTGTAGCGGCCCTGCAGTTCGGTGTCCGCGGTGCGCTCGAGCGTCACCGTCCGCCGCACGGGGTCGACGGCGTGGATCGGGACGCGTTCGGTGCGTTTGCGGTCGGGGGTGACCACCGCTCGGGCCACCGCCGCGACGAACCCGCCGATCACCGCGGTGGTGACGGCGGCCGCTGCGATGCCCGCTCCCAGGGCGACGAACCCGGCCGATCGTGCGGTCTCCTGGACGACGTCCTCGGCGGGTCGCGCGGATCGGGACATGGTCCGGAGCCTAGTCTGCATTCGTGTCCGAAACCCGAGAGCCCGACGCCTTCGCGCGGCTCCGTGCGTTCGTGGCGTCCGGCGGCGCGCGCGCCGAGACGACCGTCACCGAGATCCCCTCGCCGTCGCGCATCGCCCCGTTCTCGATCGCCCTGGCGGCGGACGTCTCGGGTGCGGCGCACGGCATCGACTCCGACCTCGGGACGGGCCGGTTCATCGCCCTGCACGACCCGGACGAACCCGAGGGCTGGGGCGGGTCGTTCCGCATCGTGACCTTCGCCCAGGCACCGCTCGAACCCGAGATCGGTGTCGACGAGTTCGTCGCCGACGTGACGTGGAGCTGGCTCGTCGACGCGCTCGCCGCGCACGGTGCGACCTACGACCACGCCTCAGGCACGGCGACCAAGATCATCTCCCGCGGCTACGGCGACCTCGCGGCGCAGGGCGACGGGGCGCAGCTCGAACTGCGCGCCTCGTGGACCCCGCGCGGGGACGACCTCACCGCACACGTCGAGGCGTGGGAGGAGATCGTGGCGATGCTCGCCGGTCTCCCGCCCGCGTCGGACGGCGTGACCCTGTTGGCCCCGAGGAGGCTCGCACGTGACTGACCCCGCATCTCCGGCCGGGGCGTCGCCCGCTGTCCCGTCGTCGGCTGCTCCGTCGGCGTCGCCGGCCGTTCCGTCGTCGGCTGCTCCGTCCGCGGCGTCGCCGGCGTTCGAGGCGTCGCACGACGCGGTCCACGTGATCGCCTCGCGCGAGGAGTACCTCGACGCCGTCGCCGCCATCGCGGCGGGCCACGGCCCGGTCGCCGTCGACGCCGAGCGCGCGAGCGGCTACCGGTACTCGCAGCGGGCGTACCTCATCCAGGTGTTCCGCCGCGGTGCCGGCGCGTTCCTCTTCGACCCGATCCCGATCGGCGACTTCTCCGAGCTCCAGGACGCGATCGTCGACGAGGAATGGCTCTTCCACGCCGCGTCGCAGGACCTCCCCTGCCTGCAGGAGGTCGGCCTCGTCCCGACCCGCATCTTCGACACCGAGCTCGGTGCCCGCATCGCCGGGTTCCCCCGGGTCGGCCTCGGTGCCGTCGTGGAGCAGCTGCTCGGGATCACGCTCGCGAAGGCCCACTCGGCCGCGGACTGGTCGACCCGGCCGCTCCCGCAGTCGTGGTTGGTGTACGCGGCACTCGACGTCGAGCTGCTCCCTGACCTCCGTGACGCGCTCGCGGCGAAGCTCGACGAGGCGGGCAAGTCCCGCATCGCCGAAGAGGAGTTCGCCGCGGTGCTGACACGGGCACCGAAGCCGCCGAAGGCCGAGCCGTGGCGCCGCCTGTCCGGCATGCACGCACTCCGTGGCTCCAGGGCACTCGCGATCGCCCGGTCGCTCTGGACGGCACGCGACGCCTACGCCCGCGAAGCCGACATCGCGCCGGGTCGCACCATCCCGGACTCGGCGATCGTCGCGGCCGCGGCGGCGAACCCGGCCTCGAAGGGCGAGCTGAGCGGGGTGAAGGCCTTCACGGGTCGTGCCAGCCGGTCCGAGCTCGACCGCTGGTGGGCCGCCGTCGACGAGGGCCGCACGACCGAGGACCTCCCCCGGCTCCGCGGCACCGGCGAGGCCACGCTGCCGCCGCCCCGGGCCTGGGCCGACCGCAACCCGGCAGCCGACCGCCGGTACAAGGCCGCGCGGGCCGCCGTGGTGCAGCGCGCCGAGGAGCTCGACCTGCCCGTCGAGAACCTGCTCACGCCGGACACCCTCCGCACGGTGTCGTGGGAGCCGCCGACGCCGATCGCCACCGAGACCGTCGGTGCCGTGCTCGCCGCGCACGACGCCCGCCCCTGGCAGGTCGAGGAGACGGCGTCGATCATCGCGCACGCCTTTGTCGCTGCTGCACAGGAGCCTGCTGCCGAGAGCAACACCGAGTCGTAGGAACGCCCCAACGGGCATGCGTCCGCACAGGCTCGGGGCATAGCGTCGCTGGTGCACGCCGGGTCGGACCCGGCCGGGCGGGGCGGGACGCGCCCAGCCTGATCAACGAGGATCTGGAGGCCCAGATTGCCAAAGGCAGCAGACGTCGTCTTCGTCGACGGAGTTCGGACACCGTTCGGACGAGCCGGGGAGAAGGGGGTGTTCTGGAAGACCCGCGCGGATGACCTCGCGGTGCACGCGATGCGCGGACTCCTCGACCGGAACGCCTCGTTGGACGGGGCCGCGGTGGACGACGTCGCCGTGGCGGCCACCACGCAGCAGGGCGACCAGGGGCTCACCCTCGGCCGGACGGTCGGCATGCTCGCCGGACTCCCGAAGACCGTCCCCGGGTACGCGATCGACCGCATGTGCGCCGGTGCGATGACGAGCGTGACCACCCTCGCCGGCGCCATCGCGTTCGGCGCGGCCGACGTCGCCATCGCCGGCGGTGTCGAGCACATGGGGCGCCACCCGATGGGCTTCAACTCCGACCCGAACCCGCGCTTCATCGCCGAGCGCATGGTCAACGGCGACGCGCTCGTGATGGGCAAGACCGCCGAGCGCCTGCACGACCGCTTCCCCGCGATCACCAAGGACCGCACGGACGCCTACGCCGTCCAGTCCCAGCAGCGCTACGCCGCCGCGTGGGCCGCCGGCAAGCTCCAGCCGGACCTGGTGCCGGTCGAGGTCAACACCGGCGAGGGCTGGGACATCGTCTCCAGTGACGAGCCGCCCCGCCCCGGCACCACGCTCGAGGCACTGGCAGCGCTGAAGACGCCGTTCCGCTCGCACGGACGCATCACCGCCGGCAACGCGGCAGGCCTGAACGACGGCGCCACCATGAGCCTGCTCGCCTCCGCCGACGCGGCGAAGCAGCACGGGCTGCCGACGAAGATGCGCATGGTCTCGTTCGCCTTCGCGGGCGTCGACCCCGAGGTGATGGGCATCGGACCGGTGCCCGCGACCGACAAGGCGCTGGCGAAGGCCGGGCTGTCGATCGACGACATCGGGCTGTTCGAGATCAACGAGGCGTTCGCCGTCCAGGTGCTCGCCTTCCTCGACAACTACGGGATCGCCCAGGACTCGACGAACGTGAACGCCTGGGGCGGCGCGATCGCCGTCGGGCACCCGCTCGCCTCGAGCGGCGTCCGCCTGATGACCCAGCTCGCTGCCCAGTTCGCCGAGCGCCCGGACGTCCGGTACGGCATCACGACGATGTGCATCGGGCTCGGCCAGGGCGGCACCGTCATCTGGGAGAACCCGAACTTCAGCAAGTCCGCGGCACGGAAGGCGGCGTGACCATGACCATCGTCGACAACGACCAGCTCCTCGCCCTCAGCGAGGACGAGGTGGTCACCCACTCGTACCTGAAGCACGTCGCGCTGCCGTCCGGTGGCACGCTCGCGCTCATCACGCTCGACAACGGCAAGGACTACAAGCGACCGTCGACCCTCGGGCCGCGCACGCTGCACGAGCTCTCCGGGGTCCTCGACACCCTGCGGACCGAAGCGTCCGCCGGGACGATCCAGGCCGTGGCGATCACCGGCAAGGAGTACTGCTTCGCCGCCGGTGCCGACCTCTCCCAGGCTGCCTCGGTGCCGTCGCGGGAAGTCGCCCACGACCTGGCCGCCCTCGGACACGCGACGCTCCGGAAGCTCTCCGACCTCGGGGTCCCCTCCTTCGCGCTCATCAACGGGATCGCGCTCGGCGGTGGCCTCGAGATCGGGCTGCACTGCACGTACCGGGCGTTCTCGTCGGCCGCGCAGGGCATCGGGCTCCCCGAGGTCTTCCTCGGCATCATCCCCGGGTGGGGCGGCGCGACGCTGCTCCCCCGCCTGATCGGCCCCGAGAAGGCGCTCCGCGTCATCGTCGAGAACCCGCTCAAGAACAACCGCCTGATGGACGGTCCGGCCGCGGTCGAGCTCGGCATCGGCGACGCGCTCATCCCCTCGGTCACCTTCCTGCCGTCCGCGGTGGCGTGGATCGACGGCGTCGTGTCCGGTCGCACCAAGGTCGTGCGGAAGAACGAGCCCGGCATGATCGAGAAGGCCGCGTGGGGCACCGTCGTCAAGGTCGCCCGCAGCCAGGTCGCGTCGAAGATCGGCACGGTCCCGAAGTCACCGTTCCGGGCGCTCGACCTCGTCGCCGCGGCGAAGTCCGGCTCGCTCGACGAACGGTTCGCCGACGAGGACGACGCCCTGGCCGACCTCATCTCGGGCGACCAGTTCGCCGCCTCGATGTACGCGTTCGACCTCGTGCAGAAGCGTGCGAAGAAGCCGGTGGGCGCCCCCGCGGACGTCTCACCGCGCCCCGTCACGAAGGTCGGCGTCCTGGGCGCCGGCCTGATGGCGTCCCAGTTCGCGCTGCTCTTCGCCCGACGCCTCGGCGTGCCGGTCGTCATCACCGACGTCGACCAGTCGCGCGTCGACGCCGGCGTGGAGCGGATCCGCGGCGAGGTGGACAAGCTCCTCGACAAGGGCCGGGTCTCCCCCGACGACGCGAACCGCATCAAGGCGCTCGTGTCCGGGTCGGTGTCCTACGACGCGTTCGCGGACGCCGACTGGGTCATCGAGGCCGTCTTCGAGGAGATGAGCGTCAAGCAGGAGGTCTTCCGGAAGATCGAGCAGGTCATCGCTCCGGACGCGATCCTCGCCACGAACACCTCGTCGCTGTCGGTGTCCGAGATGGGCTCCGTCCTCTCCGACCCGTCGCGACTCGTCGGGTTCCACTTCTTCAACCCCGTCGCCGTGATGCCGCTGCTCGAGGTCGTGCGCACCGCCTCGACCTCCGACGAGACCCTCGCCACGGCCCTCGCCGTCGCGAAGACGCTCAAGAAGACCGCGATCATCACGGCCGACCAGCCGGGCTTCGTCGTGAACCGGGTGCTCGCCCGGGTCCTCGGCGAGGCGATGCGCGGCGTCGAGGAGGGCACGTCGTTCGAGGTCGTCGCCCAGGGCGCTGCGCCGCTCGGCCTGCCGATGTCGCCGTTCGAGCTGCTCGAGCTCGTCGGCCTGCCGGTCGGTGCGCACGTGCTCGACTCGCACCACGCCGCCTGGCCGGAGCGCTTCTACCCGGGTGACGGCCTGAAGAAGATCGCCGAGTTCGGGCACATCCTGACCCGCGACAAGAAGGGCACCGCGACCGGGTACGACCCCGCTGCCGTGAAACTCGTCGCACCGTCGAAGAAGGACGCGAAGCCGGTCGACGCTGCCGAGATGCAGCGCCGCTTCGAGGACGCCCTCGCCGACGAGCTGCACCGCATGCTCGAGGACGAGGTCGTCCAGCACGTCGAGGAGATCGACCTCGGGCTCATCCTCGGCGCGGGCTACCCGTTCCAGGCCGGTGGCATCAGCCCGTACCTCGACCGTTCCGGTGCGTCCGAGCGGGTCTTCGGCGGGGCGTTCCACGAGCCGCTGATCGTCGGGCCGGCCTCGCGCTGACTGCGGCCGGTCGGCTCCGCACAACCGAAGTCACCCCGAACCACGGCGATCCGTGGTTCGGGGTGACTTTCGTTGTGCGGCGTACGGTCGAACCATGGCACAGGAGTGGTGGGCACCGAGGACGACCGGGCACCCCAGCGTCGTCGTGCCCGTGCCGCTCGACGAGGTCCCGGAGCTGCTCGACCGCGTCGTGCACGCCGTCCCGGGTGCCGCGGCGATGGAGATCCGTCCGGACGGAGCCGTCATCGGCCGCCGGGCCTCGTTCGCCCTCCGCGCCGAGAACATCGTCATGACGTTCTCGCGCGAGGGGCCGACGTGCTCGCGCGTGGAGATCATCCGCGAGGGCCGCGACGGCCTGTCGTACGGCCAGGTCCTCTGGGTGACGCCGATGGCCCGCGCGATCCTGCGCGAGCTCGTGTCCGCGGCCGCCGGGCCGCCCGCGCCGCACTGACCCCGCGCGCCCGTGCCGCGCCCGCACAACGAAAGTCACGCCGAACCACGGCGATCCGCGGTTCGGCGTGACTTGCGTTGTGCGGCGGCCGACCGAACCGCGCCGCCGGGCCGCGCCGCCGCGCCGGGCCACGACCCGCGCGCCGCGCCCGCGCCGCTCAGCGGTCGGCGGACTCCCGGGAGCGCGACGCCGCCCGCGCCGGCTTCGCCTGCGGCAGCTTCGTCCCGACGACCTGGTCGATGACGTCCCGGGCGATCGCCTGCGCGGTCAGCCCCACGTCCTCGAGGATCTGGGACCGCGACGCGTGGTCGATGAACGCATCGGGCAGCCCGAGCTCGTTCACCCCGGTGTCGACACCCGCAGCGCGCAGGTCCTGCCGGAGCCGTGTCCCGACGCCACCGACCCGCACCCCGTCCTCGAGCGTGATCACGAGCCGGTGGTCACGCGACAGGTCGATGAGCGACGCGGGGATCGGCACCACCCACCGCGGGTCGACGACCGTCACGCCGATGCCCTGGGACTCGAGTAGCGCCGCCGCGTCGAGCGCCACCGGCACCATCGAGCCCACGGCGACGAACAGGACGTCGGGCTCCTGGTCGGACGACGGCGACCGCAGCACGTCCACCCCGTCCGGGAGTCGACGCTCCGCGACGATGTCCGGCCCGACCTGTCCCTTCGACCAGCGCAGCACGGTGGGTGCGTCGTCGACGGCGACGGCCTCGCGGAACTCCTCGCGCAGGGTCGCGGCGTCACGCGGTGCGGCGATCCGGATCCCGGGCACGACCTGCAGCAATGCGAGGTCCCACATGCCGTGGTGCGACGGCCCGTCCGGCCCGGTGATGCCCGCGCGGTCGAGCACGAAGGTGACGCCGGCCCTGTGCAGCGCGACGTCCATGAGCACCTGGTCGAACGCGCGGTTCAGGAACGTCGCGTACAGCGCCACGACGGGGTGCAGGCCGCCGAACGCGAGTCCGGCCGCGGTCGTCACGGCGTGCTGCTCGGCGATCCCGACGTCGATCACGCGCGAGGGGTGCTGTTCCTGGAAGAGGTGCAGCCCGGTCGGGCGGAGCATCGCCGCGGTGATCGCCACGATCTTCTCGTCCGACGCACCGACCTCGGCCAGCGTCGAGGCGAACACCGAGGTCCACGACGGCCCCGACGACACGTCGAGCGACTCCCCGGTCTCCGGGTCGATGTGCCCGACCGCGTGGAACTGGTCGGCCTGGTCGCGCAGCGCGGGCTCGAACCCGTGCCCCTTCTCGGTGATGGCGTGCACGATCGTCGGCGCGCCGTAGGCCTTCGCCTGGCGGAGTGCGGCCTCCATCGCCCGCTGGTCGTGCCCGTTCACCGGCCCGATGTACTTGATGTCGAGGTTCGAGTAGAGCGCCTCGTTGTTCGTGAACCGCGAGAGGAACCCGTGCAGCCCGCCGCGCATCCCGCGGTAGAGCGCCCGCCCGGGTGCACCGAACCGCGCCGCCGCGGCCTGGGACTTCTCGAACAGCGCCCGGTACTCGCGGCGCGTGCGCACCGAGCTGAGGAACCGCGCCATGCCACCGATGGTCGGCGCGTAGGAGCGCCCGTTGTCGTTGACGACGATGACGAGTCGACGGTCGTTGCCGTCGGAGATGTTGTTGAGGGCCTCCCACGTCATCCCGCCGGTGAGCGCACCGTCGCCGACGACCGCGACCACGGTCCGGTCGGCCTGGCCGGTCTGCACGAAGGCGCGCGAGATGCCGTCCGCCCAGGACAGCGACGAGGACGCGTGCGAGGACTCCACGATGTCGTGCTCCGACTCGCTCCGCTGCGGGTACCCGGCGAGGCCGCCCCGCTCGCGCAGCCGCGAGAAGTCCTGCCGCCCGGTGACGAGCTTGTGCACGTACGACTGGTGCCCGGTGTCGAAGACGAACGGGTCGTGCGGCGAGTCGAACACCCGGTGCATCGCCAGCGTGAGCTCGACGACGCCGAGGTTCGGGCCGAGGTGGCCGCCGGTCTTCGCGACCTCGGCGACGAGGAAGCGTCGGATCTCGGCGGCGAGGTCCGTCATCTGCGCGTCGGAGAGACGCTTCAGGTCGCGCGGCGACGTGATGCTCGAGAGCAGACTCACGGGCGCTCCTTTCGTGGGGCTGTCGGCCCACTCTATGCGCG
Organism: Curtobacterium sp. GD1; assembly: GCF_020882855.1. Classification (NCBI taxonomy): domain Bacteria; kingdom Bacillati; phylum Actinomycetota; class Actinomycetes; order Micrococcales; family Microbacteriaceae; genus Curtobacterium; species Curtobacterium sp. GD1. Next base: position 13,488 of record NZ_JAFEVQ010000022.1, read on the forward strand.
TGACCCGACAACGGACGGGAGGCGCGGTGCCAGCTGGCACCGCGCCTCCTGTCCGTCGGACGGGTGCGTCAGACGAGCGACCGCAGCACGTACTGCAGGATGCCGCCGTTGCGGTAGTAGTCCGCCTCACCCGGGGTGTCGATGCGGACGACCGCGTCGAACTCGATCGTCTCCTTGCCGGCCGGCGAGTGCTCGCTCGGCGCGGCCGTGACGTGCACCGTCTTGGGCGTACGGCCCTCGTTCAGCTCGGTCAGGCCGGAGATCGAGACGACCTCGGTGCCGTCGAGCCCGAGGGACTCGACCGACTCGCCGGCGGGGAACTGCAGCGGCACGACGCCCATGCCGATGAGGTTCGAGCGGTGGATGCGCTCGAAGCTCTCGGTGATGACCGCGCGGACGCCGAGCAGGTTCGTGCCCTTCGCCGCCCAGTCGCGGGACGAACCGGAGCCGTACTCCTTGCCGCCGAAGATGACGAGCGGGATGCCCTGCTCCTGGTAGTGCTGCGAGGCGTCGTAGATGAAGGACTGCGCACCGTCCGGCGTCGTGAAGTCGCGGGTGTAGCCGCCCTCCACGCCGTCGAGGAGCTGGTTGCGGAGGCGGATGTTCGCGAACGTGCCGCGGATCATGACCTCGTGGTTGCCGCGACGCGAGCCGTAGGAGTTGAAGTCCTTGCGGTCGACGCCGTGCTCGGCGAGGTACTTGCCCGCCGGGCTGTCGGCCTTGATCGACCCGGCCGGCGAGATGTGGTCGGTCGTGACCGAGTCGCCGAGCTTCGCGAGCACCCGGGCGCCGGAGATGTCCGACACCGCGTCGGGCTGCATGGTCATGCCCTCGAAGTACGGGGGCTTCCGCACGTAGGTCGACTCGGTGTCCCACTCGAACGTGTCGCCCGTCGGGGTCGGCAGGTTCTTCCAGCGGTCGTCGCCCTCGAACACGGAGCCGTACTCGTGGGTGAACATCTCGGTGTCGATCGACGCGTCGATGACCTGCTGGACCTCGACCGCGTCGGGCCAGATGTCCTGCAGGAAGACGTCCTTGCCGTCCTGGTCCTGCCCGAGGGCGTCCTTGTCGAAGTCGAAGTGCATCGACCCGGCGAGGGCGTACGCGATGACCAGCGGCGGGGACGCCAGGTAGTTCATCTTCACGTCGGGGTTGATGCGCCCCTCGAAGTTGCGGTTGCCCGAGAGCACCGCGGTGACGGCGAGGTCGTTGTCCTGCACGGCCTGCGAGATCTCCTCCGGCAGCGGGCCCGAGTTGCCGATGCAGGTGGTGCAGCCGTAGCCGACCGTGTAGAAGCCGAGCTGCTCGAGGTAGGTCGTGAGACCGGCCTTCTCGTAGTAGTCCGTGACGACCTTCGACCCCGGCGCGAGCGTCGTCTTGACCCACGGCTTCGCGGTGAGGCCCTTCTTCGCGGCGTTCCGGGCGAGGATGCCGGCGGCCATCATGACCGACGGGTTCGACGTGTTCGTGCACGACGTGATCGCGGCGATCGCGACGGCACCGTGGTCGATCGTGAACGGGTCGGCCCCGTCCATCGCGACCTTCGTCGGCTGCGAGGCCGTCGACGGGGCGCTCGAGACGTACACGTGCTCGTGCAGCGCGGTGTCCTCGTTCGTGGAACCGGCGGCGATCGGGTCGGAGGCCGGGAAGGTCTCCTCCACCGCGTCGTCGAGGTCGGTCTGCTCGCTCGGCGTCGTGTAGTTGCCGAGATCGACCTCGAACTGGGTCTTCGCCTTCGAGAGCTCGATGCGGTCCTGGGGGCGCTTCGGGCCGGAGATCGAGGGGACGACCGTCGAGAGGTCGAGCTCCATGTACTCGGAGTAGTTCGGCTCGACCGCCGCGTCGTGCCAGAGGCCCTGGGTCTTGGCGTAGGCCTCGACGAGCGCGATCTGGTCCTCGGAGCGGCCGGTGAGGCGGAGGTAGTCGAGCGTCACGTCGTCGACCGGGAACATGGCCGCCGTGGAGCCGAACTCCGGCGACATGTTGCCGATGGTGGCGCGGTTCGCGAGCGGGACCTCGCCGACGCCCTCGCCGTAGAACTCGACGAACTTGCCGACGACGCCGTGCTTGCGGAGCTCCTGCGTGATGGTGAGCACCACGTCGGTCGCGGTCACGCCGGCCGGGATCGACCCGGACAGCTTGAAGCCGACGACCTTCGGGATGAGCATCGACACCGGCTGGCCGAGCATCGCCGCCTCGGCCTCGATGCCCCCGACGCCCCAGCCGAGCACGCCGAGCCCGTTCACCATCGTGGTGTGCGAGTCGGTGCCGACGAGGGTGTCCGGGTAGGCGTAGGTCTCGCCGTCGAAGTCACGCGTGTAGGTGACCTTCGCCAGGTACTCGATGTTGACCTGGTGCACGATGCCGGTTCCGGGCGGGACGACCTTGAAGTCCTCGAACGCGGTCTGGCCCCAGCGGAGGAACTGGTAGCGCTCGCCATTCCGCTCGTACTCGAGGTCGGTGTTGCGCTGGAGTGCGTCCTCGCGACCGAAGAGGTCGGCGATGACGGAGTGGTCGATGACCATCTCGGCCGGCGACAGCGGGTTGATCTTGTTCGGGTCGCCGCCGATCTCGGCCATCGCCTCGCGCATGGTGGCGAGGTCGACGATGCACGGGACGCCGGTGAAGTCCTGCATGACCACGCGGGCCGGCGAGAACTGGATCTCGGTGTCCGGCTCGGCGTCGGGCTGCCACGACCCGAGGGCGCGGATCTGGTCCTCGGTGACGTTCTTGCCGTCCTCGGTGCGGAGGAGGTTCTCGAGCAGCACCTTCAGGCTGTACGGGAGCTTCTCGTGCCCGGGCACCGTGTCGATCCGGTGGATCGCGTAGTCGACACCCCCAACCGACAGCGTGTCCTTCGAGCCGAAGCTGTTGACTGCAGCCACTGTGCCGCCTCCCTGGTTGATCGGTGTGCCCCCATCCAAGCGGGGCGCGAGGCGTCCCACCAGCAAGGCAAACCTAAACCCGCCAGCCCGGGAAGGGCTGCGGGGAATTATCTCGATGTCGAGACAACTCTACACCCGGGTGGCGTCACCCTCGCGCTTGAACACCGTCCGGACGAGCAGCCAGGTCACCCAGAGCAGGGCGGCGTAGAGCGGGACGCCCGTGATGAGCTTGATGCCGGCGAGCAGTTCCACCTGGGCGGTCAGGTACAGCGGCACCTCGATGAGGAGCCGGATCGCGAAGAGTCCGACCCAGAGCCAGGTGGCAACGGTCAGCACACGGCGCTTCGCCGGGTCGCGACGCCAGTCCTGCGGGGTGCCGTCCTCGTTCGGCGGGAGCAGGAACCCGACGACCAGGCCGATGAGCGGCTGCCGGATGGCCAGCGTCACGAGCAGCCCGACGAGCCACACGGCGTTGATGACGATCCCGGGGATGAAGTTGCTCTCGGCCCGCCCGGTGATGAGCGCGAGGCCTGCGGAGATCGCCACGCCGAGGATCCCCGCGAGGCTCATCACGAGCGACTGGCGCTGCAGCAGGCGGAGCACCACGAACACGACACCGATCGCGACCGGGATCAGGACGCTCGGGACGACCTCCTTCGTGATCGCGTAGACCACCAGGAACGCGAGCCCGGGCAGGACGGACTCGACGAGGCCGCGCACGCCGCCGATGGCCGCGACGAGGGCATGCCCCGACGGTGCCTCGCCGGGCGCGACCTTGCCGAGCCCGGTGTTGGCGACGGCGGCACGCATCTGGTCGCTGAACGAGGTCAGCGCGTCGGGCGCGTCCGCGTCGGGACGGGTGGTGTCGTCGTGGTCCGGCACCGTGCCTCCTGGTTCGGGTCGCCGGTCAGATCGCCGACTGCGTCGACTTCGGCATGTGCAGCGGGATGAGGTCGCGCGGCGGCATCGGGGTGGTCCCGCGGACCACGACGACGCTGCGGAACAGGTCCTCGATCTCGGCCGCGTCGTCGGGCTGCTCGGCGGCCTTGCCGGCGATCACACCGCGCAGGAACCAGCGCGGGCCGTCGACGCCGATGAACCGCGCGGGGCGGGCCCCGTCGGTGACGCCCGTGCCGTCGGAGACGACCGGGACCTGGGCGCGGAGCTCGGGGCCGAACGGACCGTCGACCTCGGACACGATGCCGCCCTGGCGCTCGATCTGCTCGGCGATCTGGGCGCGGATCTCGTGCCAGAGCCCGGTGGAGCGCGGTGCGGCGAACGGCTGCACCTGCAGCGTGGACTCATCGTAGTCGAGCCCGACCGCGACGACGCGCTGCGAGCCCTCCTCCACCTCGAGCCGCAGGTGGAGCCCCTCGCGCGGGAGGACCTTCACACCGCCGAGGTCGACGTACGGACGGACCAGGTTCGCCTCGGTCTCGTCGTGCGGGCCGCTCTCGGCACGGTCCTCGGGCGCGGACTTGTCGGTCGGCGCGACGGCGTCCACCTCGTCGAGGTCGGCGTCGGCGTCGATCGCGATGTCGACCTCCGGCGTCGTCTCGGCCACCTCGACCTCGTCGGCGACGGCGTCCGCCACCTCGACCTCGTCACGCTTGCGTCGGCCGAACTTCATGCGCGCGTTCCTTCCTGAGCGTTGTCCGCGGCGCCGCTGACGGCACCGCTCCGGTCACCGTAGCCCGACGAGCCGAACCCGCCCTGGCCGCGGACGCTGTCGGGCAGCTCGTCGACGCGGGTGAACGACACGCGCGGGACCGGCATGACGATCATCTGGGCGATGCGGTCGCCGACGTGCACCTCGTGCGCGGCGGCCTGGTCGGTGTTGAGCAGCGCGACCTTGATCTCGCCGCGGTACCCGGCGTCCACGGTGCCGGGCGCGTTCACGATCGTGATGCCGTGCTTCGCGGCGAGACCGCTGCGCGGGACCACGAACGCAGCGTACCCGTCGGGCAGCGCGATCTTCAGGCCCGTGCCCACGAGCCGACGCTCGCCGGGCTGCAGGACGAACGCCTCGGTCGAGACGAGGTCCGCACCGGCGTCACCGGGGTGGGCGTATCCGGGAGCGTTCTCCCCGGTCCAGAGCACGTCGACTGGTTCGGTCACGTGTCGAGGGTAGTGCAGACCGTGACCGTTCCGTGACCTGCCCGGAGTCGTGGTCGAATGGTGTCGTGACCCTGTACCGCGAACGACTGTGGGCTCCGCCCGTCCTCTACCTGGCGACGGCGCTCGTCATCCCCGCCAGCCTCCTCGTGTTCCTGCCGATCAGCGTGCTCGCCGGCGTCCTCGTGGCGGTCGGCATGTACCTCGGCGTGCTCGTGCTGCTCTGGGCGCTGGCTCCGACCATCGAGGTCACGGAGACCGAGTTCCGCGCCGGTCGGGCGCACCTCCCGCGGACGCTCGTGGGCGAGGTCGAGGGCTACGAGGGCGCCGAGGCCACCACGCAGCGCGGGCCGAAGCTCGACGCCCGCGCCTGGACGCTCTTCCGCGGCTACGTGCGCGGGGTCGTCAAGGTCGAGGTGCAGGACCCCGCGGACCCGACGCCCTACTGGCTGGTCAGCGTCCGCAACCCGTCGGCCGTCGTCGCCGCCCTGCGGTCCTGAGTCCCCACCTGCGAGCCAGGAGGCGCGGTGCGGGCCCGACCCGCGCCTCCTGTCCGGCACGGTATACGTTCGGACGCCCAGCGCACGCAGAACGGCCCGTCACCTCGCGGTGACGGGCCGTTCTGGTTTCGTGCGTTCCCTAGAGCGCCGCGCACTCCGCGCAGACCGGGCCGAGCTTCGACTCGTGGTCGAGCTGCGAGCGGTGCTTCACGAGGAAGCACTCGACGCAGGTGAACTCGTCGACCTGGGGCGGGAGCACGACGACGTCGAGGTCGACGTCGCTGAGGTCCTGTCCGGCGAGCTCGAAGCTGCCGGGGTTGTCGGAATCATCGTCGACGACCCCCGACATCTTGTCGGGAACGCGCTCCTTGAGGGCCTCGATCGACTCCGAGTCGGAGTTGTCGTCGGTCTTCCGGGGGGCGTCGTAATCGGTGGCCATGCCCATCCATTTCTCGTATCGAGAGGTCGTCGCCGGTGATCGGCGGCGACAGTTTGCACCACGTCTCGCCAGAGCGCAAACCGAAGTCTCCGGCGGGTCGTTCTGGCGCTGCAACCCGTGTGCCCGCCCGTCCATTCCCGCTGTCCGGAAACGCTCGCACGGGAGTCCACGGCACGCCCGTGCGCCTCCGCGGGATCGGGTCCGGACGGCTGCATACTCACGGGGTACGAGGCACGACCGTACGCGACGCTCGGAAGGCGGAACCATGCAAGACGTGAGAGTCATCGGGGTGGAGTCCGGGGCACTCCTGCTCGCGACCGACGGCGGGACCGAGTTCCGACTGCCCGTCACCTCGTCGCTGCCCGGTCAGGTCCGGCAGGCGAACCCCGAGTCCGGTCCGCACAAGCGCGTGTCCCCGAAGGACGTGCAGGCGCGGATCCGCGGCGGTGCCGACGCCGCCGAGGTCGCCCTGGCGCTCGACGTCGACGTCGAGTACGTGCGGCGCTTCGAGGGCCCCGTCCTCGCCGAGCGTGCCTTCATCCTCGACGCCGCGCACCGCGTGCCGGTCACCCCGGTCGACGACGAGTCGCCCGACACCTTCGGCGAGGCGATCACCGCCAAGCTCGAGGCGGGCGAGGCCAGCGGGATCGCCTGGGCGTCGTGGAAGCACGTCGAGAGCGGCTGGCAGGTCCGCGTGCACTACACCGCCGCCGAGGTCGAGCACGACGCCCAGTGGCGCTTCGACCCGAAGACGTCGACGCTGACGCCGGACAACGGCGACGCGCACCGGCTCTCGCACACCGAGGACGAGGGCATCGCGCCGCGCCTCCGTGCGGTCGAGAACGACCACCAGGACACCGACGGGACGCGGTTCGACTCCGGCGCGTTCCGGGTCGACGAACCCGACGAGGACGTCACGAACCCCGAGGTGCAGGAGCGTCCGCTCCGCGCGCCGCTCCCCCGCATCGGAGCCGCCGTCGAGGAACGCGCCCCCGGCAACGAGACGGCCGACCTGCTCGAGGCGCTCCGCCGCCGTCGTGGCGAGCGCGAGGCCGCGGCCTTCGGCGAACAGCCGCAGGACGACGGACGACGGGCCTCGATCAGCGTCGTCGACATCCCGCTGCAGGGGTTCGAGGACTCGTCGGACACCGCGCCGCAGCCGGACGCCCGACCCACCTCCGCCCCCGAGGCCGAGGCCGGGCGGCAGGACCGCAAGAAGCGGAACCGACGGTCGATGCCGAGCTGGGACGAGATCGTCTTCGGGACCCGGCCGGACGACGACCCGGCCTGATCCCCGGGCGCCGTCGGGCTCGTGCTACTGCGCGAACGCCCCGGCGAGGCGCAGCGGCACCATGGTCTCCTCGTCGGTCATCGCACCGTGCTGGCCGATCATCCGCTTCGGTGACTCGCCGTCGCGCAGGGCCCGGTCGTCGTTGAACGCCCAGGAGCCCCGTGCCACGAGCACGACGTCCCCGATGCGCGGGACGACCTCGTCCGACACGGCGCCGAACCAGCCGGCGGCGATCGCCTCGTCACGGCTCGCGACGTACGCCTTCTTGCCGTAGCGCGCCCGGAACTGCCCGACGAGGGAGCGGACGTCGGTGCCCGGTGCGACCGTGAACTGCCGGCAGCGCGGGTCGCCGGCGACCCCGACGACGTCGGTCAGCAGGAGCGGGTCGAGCGCGATGTTCGCGTGGTCGGGGACGTCGAGCACGCCGTGGTCGGCCGTCACGACGATCCCGACGTCGGCGGCCGCACGGCCCTCGAGCCGAGCGAGTTCGCCGTCGAGGAGTTCGAGCGCCGCGGTCCACCGGTCGGACTGCCAGCCGTGCTTGTGCCCGATCGAGTCGAGCTCCGGGACGTAGAGGTACACGAGCGAGCGACCCGTCGCGGTCTCGGCGAGGGCCGCATCGACGCGCTGCGGGATCGAGTCGGCCGGGACGTAGCGCGCCCCGCCGAGGACGTTGGCGGTCATCCCCGAGGAGCGGTACCGGGCGGGTCCGACCACCACGGGGTCGACGCCGAGCGCCGGCGCCTCGGTGAACAGCGTGCGGGCGAGGAACCAGTCGGCCGGGACCTCGTCGTCCCAGCCGCTCAGCAGGTTCATCACCCGGCCGGTGTCGGGGTTCCAGCCGCTGTACCCGACCACGCCGTGGGTGCCGGGCGACCGACCGGTCGTCAGCGTGCTCAGTGCGGCCGCCGTCGTCGTCGGGAAGCCGCTGCGCAGTCGCTTCTTGCCCGCGGCGAGCCAGCGGGCGTGTCCGGCGCGCGCTGCCAGCGCGCCGGCACCGAGGCCGTCGACCAGCACGACGATCGCGGAACGGGCGGGGCGGAGGGTGATCCGCGCCTCCAGTCCGGTGGAACGCAACCATGCGTCGTCCGCAGCGCCGAGCGCGACGAGGCAACTCGGGAAGACGTCGGCGAGGTTCGCGGTGGCGTCGGGGGCCGTCGGTACGCTTGTTCCCATCTCCCCCAGTCTCGCAGAAGGGTGCCATGGCACGCACGGAAGCAGTCGGCCTGCCCGACGGTGAACGCATCGAGGACGTCGACGTCTCCGAGGAGATGCAGGGCTCCTTCCTCGAGTACGCGTACTCCGTCATCTACTCACGGGCACTCCCCGACGCACGCGACGGCCTGAAGCCCGTGCAGCGGCGCATCCTCTACCAGATGGCCGAGATGGGGCTCCGGCCCGACCGCGGCCACGTGAAGAGCGCCCGCGTCACCGGCGAGGTGATGGGCAAGCTGCACCCGCACGGCGACGGCGCGATCTACGACGCCCTCGTGCGCATGGCGCAGCCGTTCACGATGCGCGTGCCGCTCGTCGACGGACACGGCAACTTCGGCTCGCTCGACGACGGACCCGCGGCCGCCCGCTACACCGAGGCCCGCCTCGCCGAACCGTCGATGGCCATGACCGAGGGCCTGGGCGAGGACGTCGTCGACTTCGTCCCGAACTACGACAACCAGATCATGCAGCCGGGCGTGCTGCCCGCGGCGTTCCCGAACCTGCTCGTCAACGGCGCGTCGGGCATCGCGGTCGGCATGGCGACGAACATGGCGCCGCACAACCTCGGCGAGGTGGTCGAGGCGGCGAAGCACCTGCTCATGAACCCGCAGGCGACGCTCGACGAGCTGATGGAGTTCGTGCCGGGCCCCGACCTGCCCTCCGGCGGCACCATCGTCGGGCTCTCCGGCGTGCGCGACGCCTACGCCAGCGGCCGCGGCTCGTTCCGGACGCGCGCGAAGGTGAGCGTCGAGAACCTCACCCCGCGCAAGGTCGGCCTCGTGGTCACCGAGCTGCCGTACCTGGTCGGCCCGGAGCGCGTGATCGAGAAGATCAAGGACGGCGTCCAGTCGAAGAAGCTCGTCGGCATCTCCGACGTGAACGACCTGACCGACCGCAACCACGGGCTCCGACTCGTCATCGGCATCAAGAGCGGCTTCAACCCGACCGCCGTGCTCGAGCAGCTCTACAAGCACACCCCGCTCGAGGACGGCTTCGGCATCAACAACGTCGCGCTGGTCGGCGGATCACCCAAGACCCTCGGGCTGCGCGAGCTGCTCGACGTCTACGTGCAGCACCGGCTCTCGGTCGTCACACGTCGGTCGCAGTACCGCCTCGCGCGCAAGAAGGAGCGACTGCACCTGGTCGAGGGGCTGCTCATCGCGATCCTCGACATCGACGAGGTCATCGAGGTCATCCGCTCCTCGGACGACTCCGAGGCCGCGCGCTCCCGCCTGCAGACGGTGTTCGACCTGTCCGAGGTGCAGGCCGAGTACATCCTCGAACTGCGGCTGCGCCGTCTGACGAAGTTCTCACGCCTCGAGCTCGAGGGCGAGCGCGACCAGCTGCTCGCCGACATCGCCGCGCTCGAGGAACTGCTCGCGTCCGACGAGCGGCTCCGTGCCCAGGTCGCGCTCGAGCTCACCGAGGTGTCCGACCGGTTCGCGACGCCGCGCCGGACCCTGCTCACCGAGGCCGACGCCCCGGTCAAGGGTGGTCGCAAGGCCGCGGTCGACCCGGAGTCCCTGCAGATCGCCGACTCGCCGTGCCGCGTGCTGCTCTCGACCACCGGGCGGCTCATCCGCGTCGACATCCCGACGTCCGAGCTCGGCATCGTCCGGGTGCCGAAGCGGTCCAAGCACGACGCCGTCCGCTCGTCGATCGTCAGTTCGGTCCGCGGGCAGGTCGGGGCGCTCACCTCGACCGGGCGCGTGATCCGGCTCTCCCCCGTCGACGTCCCCGCCGTGCCGCCAGCCGCGGTCCGGCTCGACGCCGGCGTCCGCGTGACGGACTTCCTCGGCATCGCCCGCGGCGAGACCGTGGTCGCCCTCGTCGACCTCTCCGGCGCCTCGTCGGACTCGCTCGCCATCGGCACCGTGCAGGGCGTCGTGAAGCGCGTCGTGCCCGGAGCCTGGCCGGACAAGCCCGAGTTCCCCGCCATCGGGCTGAAGCCCGGCGACGCGGTCGTCGGTGCCGCCCAGGCGCCCGAGTCGGACGACCTCGTGTTCATCACCTCGAACGCGCAGCTGCTGCGGTTCCCCGCGTCCGGCGTCCGTGCGCAGGGCCTTCCCGCCGGTGGGGTCGCCGGCGTGGCCCTCGCCGCGGGTGCCTCGGCGATCTGGTTCGGATCCGTCGCCCGCTCCGACGACGCCGTGGTCGCGACCGTCTCGGCGTCGTCCTCGGCCCTGCCCGGCACCGACACCGGCCGCGCCAAGGTCTCGGCCCTGTCGGAGTTCCCGGCGAAGGGCCGTGCGACCCAGGGTGTGCGGGCGCACGCGTTCCTCAAGGGCGAGGACGGCCTGACGGTGGCGTGGGCGGGCATCGCTCCCCCGCACGCGGTCGGGTCGGACGGCGCTGCCCGGACGCTGCCGGACTGGCTGTCGAAGCGCGACGGGTCGGGGGCGCCGCTCGACGCCGTGATCGACTCGATCGGTGGGAGTGCGGCGGCGCTCGACGGCACCGCCGGCGAGGCGTAGGCGCGCGGCGCGCGGCGACTTTTCGCGCTGGGCGACAGTTCACGGGGCCCTCGCCCCGTGAACTGTCGCCCAGCGCGTGAGCACGCGGCCGCGCCGCGGCGGACGTCGAGACTCGACCCCGCGGACAGTCCTCGCGCCGCCGCGGCGCGAAACCGTCCGCCCAGCCGAGACTCGCCCTCGCGCGGCCCGGTCTCCCGGCTTTTCGCGTCAGGCGACAGTTCACGGGGCCCTCGCCGCGTGAACTGTCGCCCACCGCGTGAGCACGCGGACGGGAGGCGCGGGACGGCCCCGCACCGCGCCTCCCGTCCGCACGCGGGGACGACCACCGCCCCGACCACCGGACCGCGCTGCGACCTCACGCGGCTGGCGACACGTCACGGCGCCAGCGCCGCGTGACGTGTCGCCAGCGCGTGAGGTCGCGCCGCACGGCGGCGCCGAGACTCGGCCTCGCGGACAGAACTCGCGCAGCCGCGGCGCGAAACTGTCCGCTGAGGCGAGACTCGGCGGCGCCGCGCGCCGCGCGCAGCGCGCCGCGCCGGCTACGCGTCGATACGGTCGCGGTCGAGGCCCTCGCCGGCGAGGATGAACTCCTTGCGCGGCGCCACGTCGTTGCCCATGAGCAGCTCGAAGACCTTCGCAGCACCCTCGGCATCGGTGATGTTCACCCGGCGCAGCGTCCGGTGCGTGCGGTCCATCGTGGTCTCCGCCAGCTGGTCGGCGTCCATCTCGCCGAGACCCTTGTACCGCTGGATCGGCTCCTGGTACTTCTTGCCCTGCTTCTCGAGCTTCTTCAGCACGGCCTGCAGCTCGGCCTCGGAGTAGGTGTACAGCGTGTCGTTCGGCTTGCCACGGTTCACCACGACGACCCGGTGCAGCGGCGGAACAGCAGCGAACACCCGACCCTGCTCGATCATCGGCCGCATGTACCGGAAGAACAGCGTGAGCAGGAGCGTCCGGATGTGGGCGCCGTCGACGTCGGCGTCGGACATGATGATGACCTTGCCGTAGCGGGCCTGGTCGATCTCGAACGTCCGGCCGGAGCCGGCGCCGATGACCTGGATGATCGAGGCGCACTCGGCGTTCGAGAGCATGTCCGAGACGGACGCCTTCTGCACGTTGAGGATCTTGCCGCGGATCGGCAGCAGCGCCTGGTACTCGCTGTTCCGCGCGAGCTTGGCGGTGCCGAGCGCGGAGTCGCCCTCGACGATGAAGAGCTCGGTGCCCTCGGCGTCCTGCTTGCGGCAGTCGGCGAGCTTCGTCGGCAGCGAGGAGTTCTCGAGCGCGTTCTTCCGGCGCTGGGTCTCCTTGTGCGCCCGGGCCGAGATGCGCGTCTTCATCTCGGCGACGACCTTCTCGAGCAGGGTCGCTGCCTGGGCCTTCTCGGTGCGCTGCGTCGACGTGAGGATCTCGGTGAGGCGCTTCGACACGACCTGGTCGACGATCTTACGGACCGCCGGGGTGCCGAGGACCTCCTTCGTCTGGCCTTCGAACTGCGGCTCCGGCAGGCGGACGGTGAGCACCGCGGTCATACCGGCGAGCACGTCGTCCTTCTCGAGCTTGTCCTGCCCGACCTTGAGCTTGCGGGCGTTCGCCTCGACCTGGGCGCGCACGGCCTTGACCACGCCGGACTCGAAGCCGGCCTGGTGCGTGCCGCCCTTCGGAGTCGCGATGATGTTGACGAAGCTGCGGAACACCGTCTCGTAGCCGCTGCCCCATCGCAGCGCGAGGTCGACCTCGCATTCACGCGACACCGAGGTCGACACCATGTGGCCCTTGTCGTCGAGCATCGGCACGGTCTCGGTGAAGGTGCCGGTCCCCTGGATGCGCCAGACGTCGGTGACGGCGGAGTCGAGGGCGAGGTGCTCGACGAACTCACCGATCCCGCCCTCGTACCGGAAGCGCTCGACGACGGGACCGGGCTCGACAGGAGTACCCGTGGCCTCCGCCCGCGCGGCCGCTGCCTCGATCGAGGCGGGCCGCGCATCCGTGATGGTGATGCCGAGCCCTGGCACGAGGAAGGCCGTCTGGCGCGCTCGGCTGACGAGGTCGCTGGTGCTGAACTTCGCGTCGGAGGTGAAGATCTGCCGGTCCGCCCAGTACCGCACGCGGGACCCGGTCACGCCCTTCTTCACCTTGCCGGCGACGCGCAACTCGCTGCCGGAGGTGAAGGGGGTGAACGGCGCGTCCGGCCCGTCGCCGGCGAACGTGCCCGGCTCGCCGCGGTGGAACGACATCGCGTAGGTCTTGCCGCCGCGGTCGACCTCGACGTCGAGGCGCTCCGACAGCGCGTTCACGACCGAGGCACCGACACCGTGCAGCCCGCCGGACGCGGCGTACGACCCGGAGCCGAACTTGCCACCGGCGTGGAGCTTCGTGAACACCACCTCGACCCCGGTCAGACCGGTCTTCGGCTCGACGTCGACGGGGATGCCACGAGCGGTGTCGCGGACCTCGACCGAACCGTCGGGGTGCAGCAGCACGCCGATCTCGTCACCGTGCCCGGCGAGGGCTTCGTCGACGGAGTTGTCGATGATCTCCCACAGGCAGTGCATGAGCCCGCGGGAGTCCGTCGACCCGATGTACATGCCCGGACGCTTGCGGACCGCCTCGAGCCCTTCGAGGACGGAGAGATGGCGTGCAGAGTAGTCGGAGCTCACCTTCCGATGCTAGCGATCCGCACCGACACCACCGCGCGGACACTCGGACTTGGGACAGCCGATCCGCGCTGAGCGAAACGGGCGATCACAATGCGCCACTCTCAGGCATCACGTGTTGAAATAGGTGGACCAAGCCGCACCACCTGCGATCCGTGAGGAGCACAGCAATGACCCAGACCGTGCAGGACCTCTCCATCGACGAAGTCAGCAGCCACCAGCTCACCGCTGCCGACCGTTGCGACAGCTGCGGCGCGCAGGCGTACATCCGGGCCACCATGGCCAGCGGTGAGCTGTACTTCTGTGCGCACCACGGCGCCGAGTTCAAGGACAAGCTCGCGGCGACCGCCATCGAGTGGCACGACGAGAGCAGCCGACTCTACGAGTCGAAGTAGCGCGCACAGACGCGAGCGCTGAACAGACAGGAGGCGCGGTGCCAGCTGGCACCGCGCCTCTTGTTTGTCTGCGGTCGCGTCAAGCGATCCGCTTGAACGCCTTGTCGACGTAGCGGTCGACGGTTGCCCGCGCTTCGCGCGCGTAGCGGTCGATCGACGCGGTGCGCTCCGGGTCCGGTGCGTACTCGCGGCCGAGCCGAGCGGTGGCCGCGGCGAGGACGCCGTCGGTCAGCTGCGGGTTGAGCGGCAGGATCGGCCCCTGCGTGTGCGTGCCGAAGGAGTTGCCGACGATCGCGCCCTCGACCGGGGCGCCCGCCTGGTTGCCGCCGCCGGAGACGACGTCGGCGAACGGCCGGACACCGGCACCGAGCTCGATGCGCGTCGCGTGGTCCTCGAAGCCGGCGAGGCGCATCGGGGCTCCGGGGAGCAGCGGGTACGCGGTCTCGAGCACGAAGTAGTTCACCCGACGCTCGGCGCCGCGGACGGCACGCGCGTCGAAGACCCCGAAGCCGGTCACGGGAGCACCGTCCGTCGGGACGACCTCGGTCGTGGCGAGGTCGAACCCGCCGCCGACGGCCACGACGGGCACCCCGGCAGCGGCGAACTCGCGGAGCGGCGCACCGATGCGTGCGATGTCGTCGCCGAGCGACCGCATCGCGCTGAGCGGTCCGTTGCCGATCACGACGACGTCGGCCGCGGTGGGGAGCTCGTCACCCGGCGCGTACTCGAGCACCTCGGTGGCGATGTCCGCGGCTGCGGCACGACGGACCAGGGCCGCCACGTTGCCGCGGTCGCCCGAGACGCCCATCTGGCGGGGGTAGACGTGCAGGATGGTCAGCCGGTCGGCCGTCATGCGGTCTTCTCCATGTCCGGGTGGCCGAGGGCCTTGCGGGCGATCATCATGATCTCGTAGTTGACGATGAAGTTCTTCGTCCCGGAGGTCGTCGAACCGAGCTGCTCCATCTGCTTGATCGCAGCCTCGACGTCGGGCTCGACCCGGCCGATGCGGACACCGGCGTGCTCGAGGGCGATCGCGATCTGCCAGGCCTTGTCGCCGGAGACGACGTCGACGTGGTCGAGCTTCGAGAAGTCGATGTCGTAGATCCACGAGATGTCCGGCGTGCCCTCGTCGATCGCCATGAGCACCTGTTCCGGGTGGTCCGGCAGGGCGTCGAGGTTGAGCTGGAGGCTCGCGGCGTTCTTGAACATCGTGAACTCGGCGGACTCGCCCGCGATGGGGAGTCGCTCACCACGTCCGTACGCCGGCTTCATCGTGCCGAAGGCCGTCGTCACGGCGTCGGCGCGGAACTGCGCACCGAGTGCGGCACTCGCCGTCGCGGTGGCCGCTGCCGCGTCGACGGCGTAGTGCAGCCCACGAGCCGGCAGGCGGACCGGGATCTCGGCACCGTCGAAGCGGATGGTCGCACCGTCGCCGGTGTTCACCACGACCTCGGCGTCGGCCACGTTCGGCACGGCGTCCTGCCGGTCGAAGTCGTCGGCGTTCTGCAGGCCGTTCGGTGCGGCGGCCACGACCTCGGCGCTGGCACCGAAGCGCAGCACGCGCTGGCCGTCGGTGCCGACGTACGCGTCGAGGAACTGGTCGTCACGGTTGGTGATGACGTTCGCGGTCGAGAGGGCCGCGGTGTCGAGCATCATCGTCGCGACGCGTTCGGTCTCGAAGAACCGGTAGAGCTGGTCGACCTGGACGTTGAGCATCGTCACGGTGGACGGCGACAGGATCCCGGCGAGCTCGACCGCGAAGGCCTCGTCCACCTCGAGGATGCCGATGTCCGCCTTGAGCTTGCCGGTCAGCGACACCTCGGACAGCAGCGCCGAGGCGATGCCCTGCGGCAGGTTCGCCCCGGACGGGTTCGTGAAGACCCGCAGCCCGTGCGCCCGCACGATGTCGGAGATCATGTGGGTCGTCGTCGACTTGCCGTTCGAACCGAGCACGAAGACGACGCCGTTCGGGAACTGCGCGGTGACGTGCTGGAGGAAGTTCGGCACCAGCTTGAGCACGATGTACCCGGGGTAGGCGGACCCCCCGCCCCGCGCACGTGCGAGGGCGCGGAGGATCCGCCCGACGAGGATCGGAATGACGAAGCGCATCGGCCTACTCGAGGTAGTCGCGCAGCGACTGCGACCGCGACGGGTGGCGGAGCTTCGCCATCGTCTTGGACTCGATCTGACGGATGCGCTCACGCGTCACGCCGAAGGTGTCACCGATCTGGTCGAGCGTCTTCGGCTGGCCGTCCCCGAGACCGAAGCGCATGCGGATGACGCCCGCCTCACGCTCGGAGAGGGAGTCGAGCAGGCTCTCGAGCTGCTTCTGCAGCATCGTGAACCCGACGGCGTCGGCCGGGACGACCGCCTCGGTGTCCTCGATCAGGTCGCCGAACTCCGAGTCGCCGTCCTCACCCAGCGGGGTGTGGAGCGAGATGGGCTCGCGGCCGTACTTCTGCACCTCGACGACCTTCTCCGGGGTCATGTCGAGCTCGCGGGCGAGCTCTTCCGGAGTGGGTTCGCGACCGAGGTCCTGCAGCATCTGGCGCTGGACGCGGGCCAGCTTGTTGATGACCTCGACCATGTGGACCGGGATGCGGATCGTGCGGGCCTGGTCGGCCATGGCACGGGTGATCGCCTGACGGATCCACCAGGTGGCGTAGGTCGAGAACTTGAAGCCCTTGGTGTAGTCGAACTTCTCGACCGCACGGATCAGGCCCAGGTTGCCTTCCTGGATGAGGTCGAGGAACTGCATGCCGCGGCCGGTGTAGCGCTTGGCGAGCGACACGACCAGGCGGAGGTTCGCGCCGAGCAGGTGCGACTTCGCGCGCTGACCGTCACGGGCGACCCAGCGCAGCTCGCGCTCTTCCGGCTTCGAGAGCCCGGTCGAGTGCTGCAGCTTGTCCTCGGCGAACAGGCCGGCCTCGATGCGCATCGCGAGCTCGACCTCCTGCTCGGCGTTGAGGAGGGCGACCTTGCCGATCTGCTTGAGGTAGTCCTTCACCGGGTCGGCGGTGGCACCGGTGATCGTCGTGGAGTAGACCGGCGCCTCGTCGTCGTCGGACTGCGAGATGACGAGCGCACCCGCGGCGACCGCTGCTGCGGCGTCCGGCTTGGTGTCCTTCTCGTCGGTCTCGGTGTCGGCGTCGTCGGTCGCGTCGGCCTCGGCGACCGGGGTCTCCTCGTCGATGTCCTCGTCGTCGTCGGCCTTCTTCTTCGCCTTCGGGGCGGCCTTCTTCGGGGCGGCCTTCTTGGCGGTGGTCTTGGTGGCGCGCTTCTTCGGCGCGGCCGTCCCCTCGGCTTCCGCAGCGCTCTCTGCTGCGGTGCCCTCGGGCTCGGTGTCCTTCGTGGGATCGATCGTCGTGCTCCGGGCAGCCATGCGATCACCTCTCTCGTCGTGCCACGTTCGTGGGGTCGTGGCCTCCCTCGCCGCCCAGGGCCTGCGCCGCGGTCTCCCGCGTCATCAGGTCCTACCGTTCCGGGCAGCACTAGGACCCATGTCAAGTCCCCCGGTTTCTGCGGCGCACTGGAGTGCTCCGAGACACAGGAGGCCCGAACGGGTCCGCGTTCATTATTGCACGCTCCGCTTCCGCAGGCGCGCAACGAGTGCAACCCAGAGCGGCCCCACCCGTATTCCGTCCTGGGCGTGCAGCACCCGGCGCGTGCGACGACGGGCGTGCAACAGCATCACGACGCCGATCCCGACCACGACGTACTGCACGGTGAGGGCCAGCCGGAAGTTCGTCCACGCGAACACGGTCTGCCCCGACGCCGACGACGCGAGGTCGAGGATCGTGCCGATCAGGAACATCATCACGAACGCGGCGAGGAACCCGCCGACGTTGACCACGCCGTTCGCCGACCCGAGGGAGCCGACGGGGTTGAAGGACCGCGCGAAGTCGAACCCGATGAGCGAGCCCGGACCGCCGATCCCCATCACGACGACGAGCACGACGAGCAACCACGTGGGCGGCTGCCCGGGCCACACGAGCACGGCGGTCCACACCACCGCGAGGGCGACGACGATCCCGAGCACCAGGTTCGACCGCCGCAGCGGGAACCGGGCGCAGAGCACGCCGAGCACCGGCCCGACGACGAACCCGGTGACGACGATCACGGTGAGGAAGCCGGCCGCCTCGGACGGGGAGTACCCCAGCCCGCGCAGCATCGGGACGCCCCAGAGCAGCGAGAAGACCGTTCCGGAGGACTGCGTGACGTAGTGGGACCAGAAGCCGAGCTGGGTACCGGGACGCCGCAGCGCGTGCCCGAAGGTGTGGAACGCGCCCCGCCAGGTGTGCGGCAGTGGGATCGTGTCGGTGCGCACCGGCACGGGGCCGTTCCGGACGAAGACGAACGCCAGCACGAGCCCGACGGCACTCGCGGCCGCGGCGACGCCGAACGCCGGCGACCACCCCGCGGTGTGCAGCAGCACGGCGAACGGGAACGCCGACAGGATCTGCCCGACCTGGCCGAGGTTGCCGGTCCACTGCGAGATCTGCGGCAGGATCGGCCCGCTGAACCACATCGGCACGAGGCGGATCACGGAGATGAAGGTCATCGCGTCCCCGGCGCCGACGAGGACACGCCCCGCGATCGCCGGCCCGATGGTGGGCGACACCGCAACCACGGCCTGGCCGGCGACGAGCAGCGCGGCCCCCAGCAGCACGAGTCGGCGCGGCCCGACGCGGTCGAGGGCGATCCCCACCGGGATCTGGAGTCCGGCGTAGACGGCGATCTGCACCACCGCGAGCGTCGACAGCACCGCCGCCGACACCGCGAAGCGGTCCTGCGCGTCGACGCCGGAGACCCCGAGCGAGGACCGCTGCACGACCGCGAGGACGTACGCCAGCACCGCGACGCCCCACACGAGGAAGGCGCGGCGGGAGTTCACGTGACCAGGCTAGCGGGGGCGGCACCGCCGCCGGGACGGGCTGTGGAGAACGTGACGAGCGGGGCGGACGGGTGTCGCGCCTCCCGTCCGACGGTCCAGGAGGCGCGACCCGCCTCCGCCACGTCGGTGCGGCCGCTCGCCGCTTGCGTCGCCGTCGGTGCGGCCGATGGGTGCGGCTAGTCGCCGCTCGCGTCGCCGTCGGTGCGGCGGTCCGCCAGGAAGCGTTCCAGCTCCGCGGCGATCGCGTCTGCAGTGGGGACCTGCCCGTCGACGCCGGTGAGCGGCGACGCGATCGGGTTGCCCTCCATGTAGGTGTCGTGCCGTTCCTCGAGCACCCCGACCAGACGCTGCAGCTCCTCGTTGCCGGCGACCTGCTCGTCGACGCGGGTGCGGAACTCGCGTCCTTCTTCGCGCAGCTCGTCGGAGGGGAAGATGAGGCCGGTGGCGGCGGAGATGCCGGAGAGCGCCGCGACGGCGGCGTCCGGGAACTCGGTGTCGGACAGGTAGTGCGGGACGAGCAGGACGAGTCCGGTGACCTGTTCGCCGAGCTCGGACAGCCGGTGCTCGACGAGGTGCAGGACGTTCGCGGGCGCCTGGGTCTCGGGCTTCCAGACGCTCATCTGCTCGACGAGGTCGGCGCGCGTGCCGGAGACGGTGAGGCTGATCGGGCGCGTGTGCGGGACGGGCATCGGGATCGACTGGACCCAGGTGGTGTCGGCGACCCGGAGCTGGGCGGCGAGGTCGGTGACCGCGCGGACGAACCGGTTCCACTGGAAGTCGGGCTCGTACCCGGAGAGGAAGAGGAACGGCTGGCCGATCTCGTCGCGCACGAGGTGCAGCCGGAGCCGCGGGGGCTCGACGGCGGCGATGTGGTCGTGCTCGAAGGTGATCACCGGGCGGCGTGCACGCCAGTCGAGCAGGACGTCCGGGTCGAACTCGGCGACGAGCTCCGTCTCGAGGTCGTCCAGGACGGCGGTCGTCACCTGCGCCACGGCCGAGCCGGCGTCGGCGAACCCGGTGAGTCCGGCGACCAGGTGCAGCCCCTCGGGGACGGACGGCGCGTCCTCGGCGAAGGTGTAGAGCTCCTCGGGGTGGTTCACCGTCCCCATGCTAGGCGGGGAGCCGGTGTCCCCCGGTGCCGGGCGACCACGCCGACAGCGAACACCTGCTGGATAGGGTTGGGGCATGGTCCGACCGACGCTCTCCACTGACTCCTCCGCTCCCGCCTCGATCTCCGCCGACGTCCTCGTGCTCGGCGTCCGGCCCGGGTCCGACGGCGCTCCCGCGACCATCGCGACGCCCGCCACGACGCCGTTCTCCGCGCTCGACGGCATCGACCTCGCCGCCATCGGTGCGACCGGTGCGAAGGACCAGCTCGTGCGCATCCCCGCCGTCGGTGTCGACGCGCAGGGCATCGCGCTCATCGGGCTCGGCTCCGGCACCGACGCAGCGGCACTCCGCTCGGCCGCCGGCAGCGCGGTCCGCCAGCTCCCCTTCGTGTCGTCGATCGTCCTCGCGCTGCCGACCGACACCACCGAGCTCGTCGATGCCGCGCTCGAGGGCGCCGCGCTCGGTGCCTACTCGTTCACCCGGCACAAGGGCGCCGGCACGACCGGTCCCGCCCGCGGGGACCAGCAGGTGACCGTGCTGGCACCCTCCGCCGCGGCCGACGCCACCGTCCGCCCGGCGATCGTCGGCGACGCCGCCACGCTCGTGCGCGACCTCGTCAACACCGCTGCCGGTGACCTCGGCCCGGCGGACGTCGCCGACGTCGCCCGTGCGCAGGCCGAGGGGCTCCCCCTCACCGTCGAGGTCCTCGACGAGACCGCGCTCGAGGAGCAGGGCTTCGGCGGCATCCTCGGTGTCGGTCGCGGCTCGGAGCGCCCGCCGCGGCTCGTCGTCGTCCGGTACGCGCCGGAGTCCGCGACGAAGCACCTCGCACTCGTCGGCAAGGGCATCACGTTCGACTCGGGTGGCCTCTCGCTCAAGCCGGCCGCCTCCATGCTCGGCATGAAGACCGACATGACGGGTGCCGCCACCGTCCTCGCCGCGACCGTCGCCGCCGCGCGTCTCGGACTCGACGTCCGCGTCACGGCGTGGCTGTGCCTGGCGGAGAACATGCCCTCCGGCTCGGCGACGCGCCCCGGCGACGTCCTCACGCTGAAGAACGGCAAGACCGTCGAGGTCACGAACACCGACGCCGAGGGCCGACTCGTGCTGGGTGACGGCATGGCCGCCGCGTCGCTCGAGCAGCCCGACGCCATCGTCGACGTCGCGACGCTGACCGGGGCGCAGGTCGTCGCGCTCGGCGACCGCACCACCGGGCTCATGGGCAGCGACGACCTCGTCGCGCAGGTCCGCGCGGTCGCCGGGGCCGTGGCGGAGCCGATCTGGCCGATGCCGCTCCCCGAGGAGCTCGACGCCCGACTCGCGAGCGAGGTCGCCGACATGGTCAACGCCACCGTCGGCAACCCGGCGGGCGGCATGCTGCTCGCGGGCAAGTTCCTCGAGCGCTTCGTCGGCGAGGGCATCCCGTGGGCGCACCTCGACATCGCCGGTCCGTCGGAGAACAAGGGCGGCGGCTACGGGTGGCTCGGCAAGGGCGCGACCGGCGCCATGGTCCGGACGCTCATCTCGCTCGCAGAAGAGCTCCAGGCCAAGTAGTAGGTTTGACTCCGGCGGGACGGCGCGCTCGACGCGCCCCCGCCGGAAACCAACGGGACGGGACCGGAACCATGCGGTCCGACCGTAGGACGCCGCCGCCGCGGTGTCCAGTGGGGCCCGATCGGTCCCGACACGCACGAGGGAGTTGCACCAGGTGACGGAACAGACTTACGACGTCGTGGTCCTCGGTGGCGGCAGTGGTGGCTACGCCGCTGCGCTCCGGGCCGCCGAGCTCGGCATGAGCGTCGCGCTCATCGAGGGAGACAAGCTCGGGGGGACGTGTCTGCACCGCGGCTGCATCCCGACGAAGGCGCTGCTGCACGCGGCCGAGGTCGCCGACGCGACGCGCGACGCCGAGAAGTACGGCGTCATCGCCGAGTTCGCCGGTGTCGAGGTCCCGAAGGTCATCGAGTACCAGCAGGGCGTCATCTCGTCGAAGTACAAGGGCCTCCAGGGGCTCATCAAGGCACGCGGGATCACCGTCGTCGAGGGCTGGGGCCGCCTCACCTCGCAGAACACCGTGCAGGTCGGCGACCAGACCGTGACCGGCAAGAACATCGTGCTCGCGACCGGCTCCTACTCGAAGTCGCTCCCCGGCCTCGAGATCGGTGGTCGCGTGATCACCTCCGAGACCGCCCTGCGCATGGACTACGTGCCGAACAAGGTCGTCATCCTCGGTGGTGGCGTCATCGGCGTCGAGTTCGCCAGCGTCTGGAAGTCCTTCGGTGCCGAGGTGACGATCGTCGAGGCGCTCCCCCACCTCGTCCCGGCCGAGGACGAGTCGATGTCGAAGCAGCTCGAGCGCGCGTTCCGCAAGCGCGGCATCGAGTTCTCGCTCGGTGTCCGGTTCCAGGGCGTCGAGCAGCACGAGAACGGCGTGGTCGTCACGCTCGAGGACGGCAAGACCTTCGACGGCGACATCCTGCTCGTCGCGGTCGGCCGTGGCCCCGTGACGCAGAACGTCGGCTACGACGAGGTCGGCGTCGCGATGGACCGCGGGTTCGTCACCACGAACGAGCGCCTCGCCACGAACATCCCGAACGTGTACGCCGTCGGCGACATCGTTCCGGGCCTGCAGCTCGCGCACCGCGGCTTCCAGCAGGGCATCTTCGTCGCCGAGGAGATCGCCGGGCTCAACCCGGTCATCATCGAGGACAAGAACATCCCGAAGATCACGTACTCCGACCCCGAGGTCGCATCGGTCGGTCTCTCGCAGGCCAAGGCCGAAGAGCAGTACGGCGCCGACAAGGTGGACTCGTACGAGTACAACCTCGCCGGCAACGGCAAGAGCCACATCATCGGCACGTCCGGTTCGGTCAAGGTCGTCCGCGTGGTCGACGGCCCCGTCGTCGGCGTCAGCATGATCGGCGCCCGGGTCGGCGAGCTCATCGGCGAGGCACAGCTCGCCGTGAACTGGGAGGCCTACCCCGAGGACGTCGCGCCGCTCGTCCACGCGCACCCGACGCAGAACGAGGCACTCGGCGAGGCGTTCCTGCACCTCGCGGGCAAGCCGCTGCACGCACTGTGAACACCATGACCACCACCACGAACCACCCCTGCGAAGAGGAGTCCACCCGATGAGCGAATCCGTCAACCTCCCGGCGCTCGGCGAGAGCGTCACCGAGGGCACGGTGACCCGATGGCTGAAGAACGTCGGTGACCGGGTCGAGGTCGACGAGCCGCTGCTCGAGGTCTCGACCGACAAGGTCGACACCGAGATCCCGTCGCCGATCGCCGGCGTCGTGGAGGAGATCCTCGTGCAGGAGGACGAGACCGTCGAGGTCGGCACCGCGCTGGTGAAGATCGGCGACGGGTCGTCCGACGGTGGTTCCTCCGACGGTGGCTCCACCGAGTCGGACGAGTCCTCGAACGAGGCCGCTGCCGACGCAGAGGAGCCCGAGGCAGCGCCGAGCACCGAGCAGGAGTCCGAGACCCCTGCCCCGGAGTCGACCGAGCCCGAGCCGGCCCCCGCCGGTCAGACGCAGCCCGCTGCGCCGCAGGCCCCGGCAGCACCGCCCGCCGCCGCCCCGGTGCCGCAGGCCGCTCCGGTCCCGCCGCCCGCCGCTGCCCCGCCGGCAGCGGTCCCGGCTCCGGCTGCCGCTCCGGCTCCGGCTGCCGCCTCGGGTGGCTCGGCCGCCAGCGCCTCGGTGCCGAACCCGACGCAGGACGCCTCGGCCTCCGGCTACGTCACCCCGCTCGTGCGCAAGCTCGCGAACGAGCAGGGTGTCGACCTCTCGACCGTCACCGGCTCCGGCGTCGGCGGACGAATCCGCAAGGAAGACGTCCTCGCCGCTGCCGAAGCCGCTGCGAAGGCCCCGGCTGCCGGTGGTTCCGCCGCTGCGGCCCCGGCCGGTCCGTTCGTCGCCGAGGTCTCGCCGCTGCGTGGCACCCGCGAGAAGATGACCCGCCTCCGCAAGGTCGTCGCAGAGCGCGCTGTGCAGTCGATGACCTCGACCGCGCAGCTCACCAGCGTCGTCGAGGTGGACGTGACGAAGGTCGCGCAGTTCCGTGACGCGCACAAGGCAGAGTTCCTCGAGAAGACCGGTTCGAAGCTCTCCTTCATGCCGTTCTTCGCCCTCGCGGCGTCCGAGGCGCTCAAGGCGCACCCGAAGATCAACTCGACCGTCGAGGGCGAGGAGATCGTCTACCCGGAGACCGAGAACGTCTCGATCGCGGTGGACACCGAGCGCGGCCTGCTCACCCCGGTGATCAAGGACGCGGCGTCGCTGAACCTGGCGCAGTTCTCGCAGTCGATCGCGGACCTCGCCGAGCGCACCCGCAACAACCAGCTCAAGCCGGACGAGCTCGCGGGTGGCACGTTCACGCTGACGAACACCGGTTCGCGTGGCGCGCTGTTCGACACCCCCGTGGTGTTCCTGCCGCAGTCGGCGATCCTCGGCACGGGCATCGTGACGAAGCGTCCGGCGGTCGTGAAGGTCGACGGGCAAGAGGCCATCGCGATCCGTTCGTTCGTCTACCTCGCGCTGTCGTACGACCACCGGATCATCGACGGCGCCGACGCGTCGCGCTACCTCGTCGCGGTGAAGAACCGCCTCGAGGAGGGCAACTTCGGCCCGAACCTCGGGTACTGAGCCCAGCGCTCGTCGTACTCCGGACGGCCCCGATCCCACCGTGGATCGGGGCCGTTCCCCGTTGCTGGCGTGTTCAGCCGATCGTGAAGACCGCCGCCGCGGTCAGCCCCGCGGCGACCACGACCCCCATGAGCGCGCGTCGGAGCGGCAGCCGTCTCCCACCGCCGATCGGGAGGCCGTGCTCGACGACCCCGCGCAGCGCCGTCTCGAGGGAACCAGCCGACCCCGGTGGCATCGACGTGCGCTCGGGCAACCCGACGAGCAGGTCGTCCGACGGCCGTTCCCAGCGGATCGGGCGCGGCGCCGCGGCGGCCCGGACCACCGCCAACGCCGCACGCACCGCCGTCGTGTCGCCGTCGATGGCCTCGGCGAGGGCACCATCGACGGCCGGACGGTCCGGCGCGCGTGCGTCGGTCCGCTCCCACACCAGCCGGGCCGCGAGGACCAGGACCCTCGCGCCGCTCTGGTCGGACCGACGGACGCCGTCCGACCCGGGTGGCCGGTCGCACAGCACGACCGCACCGGCATCGTCCACCAGGACGTCGTCGAGCCCCGCGGAGCCGATCTGCACCGCGCCGGACCGTTCGGTCACCGCGAGCTCGAGCATCGGCACGGTGAGCGTCACGGCGACACCGGTGGTCGGCGTGCCGAGGGTGTCGAGTGCCGCGGACAGCACCGTCCCCGCGGGACGGAGGACATCGACGGCGAGCCGTCCGTCCGCCAGTCGGCCGATGTCGACGACCGGGACGAGGTGCCGTGCCGAGGGCTCCGGGGCGACGGCGGCGCGGTCGGCGACCCAGGCGAGCAACGGCTGCTCGTCGTCCACCGCGTGCCACCGGACGTGATCGGGGAGCGTCTGCATCCGGACAGCCTGGCCGGGCCCGCCCAGCCTCCGGCGGACGGGACGCCGTCCTGTGGAGAACGCTGTTCGCCCACAGCCAGAGCATCGACGGTCCTCGGAAGTCGGGACAGGCCGTATCCTGGTCGCATGGCACGCAGCAGTTCTCAAGGTACGACGGCGAAGGAGCCGGGTCGTCTCAAGCAGATGTACCAGGTCTTCACGATGACCCGTCGGGCGGACCCGAGCTCCGTCTGGTGGTTCGCCCTGGCGTTCGTCGTCCCGGTGGTGCTGGGCGTCCTGCTCGCCCTGCTGCTGCCCGGGCAGAACTGGCTCGCGATCATCCTCTGGATCGTGGCCGGCGTGCTGCTGGGTGTGCTGCTCTTCCTGATCGTCCTCGGTCGCCTGGCCGAACGTGCCGCCTACTCGCAGATCGAGGGGCAGCCCGGTGCCGTGGGTGCCGTGCTGTCGAACTCGCTCCGCCGTCAGTGGCGCTCGAGCGAGATGCCGGTCGCGGTGCACGGTCGTTCGCAGGCCGCTGTCTACCGGGCCGTCGGCACCCCGGGCGTCGTGCTCATCACCGAGGGCCAGCGTGGCAACCTCAACCGCCAGGTCGACGAGGAGCGCCGCAAGGTCCAGCGCATCGTCCCGAACGTCCCGGTGCACGTCGTGCACGTGGCCAGCGGCAAGGACGGCGACGGTGACGACTCCGTGACGCTGCACAAGCTCCCCCGTGCCATGAACAAGTTCAAGAAGGCGCTCAACCGCAACGAGGTCCTCGCGGTCGCGAACCGGCTCGACTCCCTCACGCAGAGCCCGGCCGCGGCGATCCCGAAGGGGATGGACCCGATGCGGGCCCGCGCGGGACGTCCGCGCTGACGGACTCCCCCACAGACGACGAACGCCCCCGACCGTGCCAGGTCGGGGGCGTTCTGCGTCCGCGCGGCGGGGGCGCAGGTGCGGGGTGCACGTCGCACCGTGCGAGGTCCGCGCTGCAGCGTGCGAGGTTCCGCGCACCGTGGGACGGCCGGTGGCTGCCACCGAGAACGGAACCTCGCACCGATCAACACCGAGCGACACCGAGCGACACCGAGCGGCACCGCGCAGCCGGGAGCGGCCTCGCGAAGCCGCGGCCCCGGCCCCGCGCCCGGCCCCGGCCGCAGCCCCCTCAGCGCCGCACCAACACCGTCCCCGCGATCCGGTCGTGCGCCCCACGGCTGTCGCGGTCGATGATCAGCGCCGGCACGACCAGGCACAGCAGCACCGTCCGCACCACCGGCCGCCAGACCCCGACGTACCCGCCGCGCATCGGCACCACTCGGAGTCCGACGCACACGTGCCCGAACGACCCCGACAGCAGGCAGATGAACAGGATCTGCAACACGGCGAAGATCGCGATCTGGATCCACGAGTGCGCGATGTCCCCCGAGCCGTTCACGGGCGACCACACACCGGTGACGTACGCCACGAGGTCGGCCAGCGCACCGTCGATCAGCAGGGCCACGATCCGGCGGCCGATCCGCCCGACGCTGCGGGGCCCCTCTTCCGGCAGACCGAGGTCCTTGCCCGGCCAGCCGTCGGGATGCCCCGATCCCCCGGAGGACGACGCGGACGACGAACTGGTGCTGCGGGCCATGGTCCCAGCGTAGGCGAACGGGTCGACGTAACACGCACGAAACAATCCAGTCATGTCCGGGAAACTCGGTGTCAATAGCCTCGTCGGAGGGTGCCGAGATGGACCCTCCGACATCACCCAACCCATTGGAGATCGGCCCACATGTTCAGCGATTCCTCCGAGGTCCTGGCCTTCATCAAGGACACCGACGTCAAGTTCCTCGACATCCGGTTCACGGACCTGCCGGGTGTGCAGCAGCACTTCAACATCCCGGCCTCCACCGTCGACGAGGACTTCTTCTCGGTCGGCCAGCTCTTCGACGGCTCCTCGATCCGCGGCTTCGCGTCGATCCACGAGTCCGACATGCAGCTCATCCCCGACGTGACGACGGCGTACATCGACCAGTTCCGCGCCGAGCGCACGCTGATCATGATCTTCGACATCTACAACCCGCGGAACGGCGAGATCTACGGCCGTGACCCGCGTCAGGTCGCCAAGAAGGCGGAGAAGTACCTCGCGTCGACGGGCATCGCGGACACCGCGTTCTTCGCCCCCGAGGCCGAGTTCTACATCTTCGACGACGTCCGCTACTCGGTCACCCAGAACAAGTCGTTCTACTCGGTCGACTCCGAAGAGGGCGCCTGGAACACCGGTCGTGAGGAAGAGGGCGGCAACCTCGCCAACAAGACCCCCTACAAGGGCGGCTACTTCCCCGTGTCGCCGGTCGACAAGACGGCCGACCTCCGCGACGACATCACCCTCAAGCTGATCGAGGCGGGCTTCGAGCTCGAGCGCTCGCACCACGAGGTGGGCACCGGCGGTCAGCAGGAGATCAACTACAAGTTCGACACGATGGTCCACGCTGCGGACGACATCCTGAAGTTCAAGTACATCGTCAAGAACACCGCCGACCAGTGGGGCAAGGTCGCCACGTTCATGCCGAAGCCGCTCTTCGGTGACAACGGTTCGGGCATGCACACCCACCAGTCCCTCTGGAGCGACGGCAAGCCGCTGTTCTACGACGAGAACGGCTACGGCGGCCTGTCCGACCTCGCCCGCTGGTACATCGGCGGCATCCTCAAGCACGCACCGGCGCTGCTCGCCTTCACGAACCCGTCGATCAACTCGTACCACCGTCTGGTGAAGGGCTTCGAGGCCCCGGTCAACCTGGTCTACTCGGCCGGTAACCGCTCCGCCGCGATCCGCATCCCGATCACGGGCACGAACCCCAAGGCCAAGCGCATCGAGTTCCGCGCGCCGGACGCCTCGGGCAACCCGTACCTCGCGTTCGCCGCGCAGCTGATGGCGGGCCTCGACGGCATCCAGAACCGCATCGAGCCGCACGAGCCGGTCGACAAGGACCTCTACGAGCTCCCGCCGGAAGAGGCGAAGGGCATCCCCCAGGTCCCCGGCTCCCTCGACGAGGCGCTCGACGCGCTCGAGGCGGACCACGAGTTCCTCACGAAGGGCAACGTCTTCACCGAGGACCTCATCCAGACCTGGATCGACTACAAGCGCGAGAACGAGATCCTCCCGCTCGCGCAGCGCCCGCACCCGTTCGAGTACGAGCTCTACTTCGGCGTCTGACGCACACCGCACCACGAACGCCCCCGCACCGGTCTCCGGTGCGGGGGCGTTCCGCTGTGCCGACACTCGCCTGCGGGCCCGGCCACCGGGTGGGAACGTGCCTGCCTGGAGGCGCGGCGCACGCCCGGCGGGCCGGCACCGCGCCTCCAGGCGGTCGCCTCGCACGTTCCTTCCCACGACACGCGCGCTGCCATGACGAATCGGGCGTACCTGGTCGGAAGTTCCGACCAGGTACGCCCGTTTCGACCAGGTGCGCCCGAACGCGCCGGGCACACGAGAACGGGGCCCGTGCCGCCCCGGCACAGACCCCGCTTCGCGTCCGGGTGACTACCGCGCGGTGGCCACCGCGTCGTTCGTCCCCGCAGCGACGCTCACGGGTGCACCCGTGACCGGAGTGGGCCGTCCCAGGGAACGGACGGTCCAACCCGCCTTGACCCAGTCGGCGACCGGGAGGCAGTTGCGGGCGTCGATCACCGTGCGACGCCCCACGATCGAGGCGAGCGCCGCGGGGTCGGCAGCGATGACCTCGTCCCACTCGGTGAGGACGAGCACGACATCGGCGTCCTCGATCGCACCCTCCATCGACGACGAGTAGGTGAGCGTCGGGAAGGAGCGGCGGGCGGTCTCCATCGCCTCCGGGTCCCACAGGGTGACCTGGGCGCCGCGGAGGTGCAGCGCAGCGGCGACGTTGAGCGCCGGCGAGTCGCGGACGTCGTCGGTGAGGGGCTTGAACGCCGCCCCGACCACGGCCACGCGACGGTTCAGCACGGAGCCGCCGAGCGCGTCGATCGTCATGTCGATGACGCGCTCGCGCTGCCCCATGTTGATCTCGTCGACCTGCTGCATGAGGCCGACGACACGACCGGCACCGAGCTCGTTCGCGCGGTGCATGAGCGCCCGGATGTCCTTCGGCAGGCAGCCACCGCCGAAGCCGAGGCCGGCGTTCAGGAACTTCCGGCCGATGCGGGCGTCGTGCCCGAGGGCGTCCGCCAGGGTCGACACGTCCGCACCGGTGATCGCGCACATCTCGGAGATCGCGTTGATGAACGAGATCTTCGTGGCGAGGAACGCGTTCGCGCTGACCTTGACGAGCTCCGCCGTGGCGAGGTCGGTCGTGATGACCGGGGTGCCCTCGGCGATGGGTGCGGCGTAGACCTCGCGGATCACGGCGTCGGCCGATGCGGAGGCACCGCCCCAGACGAGCCGGTCCGGGTGCAGCGTGTCGTCGACGGCCTTGCCCTCGCGCAGGAACTCGGGGTTCCAGATGAGCTCGGCGTCGATGCCCGACGGGGTGAACTCGCGGACGATGCCGCGGAGCCGCTCGGCCGTGCCCACCGGGACCGTCGACTTGCCGACGATGAGGCCGGGGTGCGTCAGGTTCTCGGCGACACCGCGGGTGGCGTTCTCGACGTAGGTGAGGTTCGCGGCGTGCGACCCGGCGCGCTGCGGCGTCCCGACGCAGACGAAGTGGACGTCGGCCGCGGCCACGGCCTCGGGTAGCGACGCCGTGAAGCGGAGCTTGCCGCTGGCGACGTGCTTCGTGATGAGCTCCGGCAGTCCGGGCTCGTAGAACGGGACCTCACCGGCAGACAGGGCTGCGAGCTTGGCGGGATCGACGTCCACGCCGATGGTCTCGAAGCCCATCTCGGCCATGGCGGCCGCGTGGGTGGCACCGAGGTAGCCGGTGCCGATGACGCTGATGACGGGTGCCGGACGGGAGTCTGCGGTCTTCTTCTGAGCGGTCACTGCTTGACCTCCTGCAGGTCGTAGTCGGTGTCGGTGCGCGAGATGCCGGCCACGAAGGCCTGGAGGCTGTCGGCGCGGGAGTTGAGTCGCCAGTCGTTCGTGGTGCGGACGCCGTCCACGACCGTGGTCGCGGTCTCGCTGAAGTACGAGAAGCCGATGACGTCGTCGTTGGCCGGTTCCGCGAGGCCGTCGAAGAGCGAGGTGATCCACTTCGCCTTCTGCCCGTT
This sequence comes from Curtobacterium sp. GD1, assembly GCF_020882855.1. Lineage (NCBI taxonomy): Bacteria > Bacillati > Actinomycetota > Actinomycetes > Micrococcales > Microbacteriaceae > Curtobacterium > Curtobacterium sp. GD1. Next base: position 44,119 of record NZ_JAFEVQ010000022.1, read on the forward strand.
GGTCACGCTCGTCCCGGTCTCGGTCGCACCGATCTCACTGAGGAGGATCTTCTTGTCCGGTGCGATCTGGCGGAGCTGGGCGAGGGTCTTGCCGAACGTGTTGTCGAAGGTCGGCGACTCGGAGGCGGTGCGGTAGTACCCGCTCATCCCGACCCAGTCGACGTACTTCGACTCCGGGTAGTACTCACGCAGGTAGTCGAGCTGCATGTACTTGTCGTTGCCGAGCTTGTCGATGCGGCTCGGTGCCCAGTTCCAGATGACGTACTTGTTCGCGCCGCTGGCCTGGAAGACGTCGTGCACGTGCTGCCACGTCGCCACGTAGGACCCAGCCGCGTTCTGCTGTGCCGTCCCCTCGGACCAGTTGTACCAAGAGCCGTTCATCTCGTGGTCGAGCCGGATGACCATCGGCTGCCCGTTCGCCGCGAGGGCCTTCGCGTACTTCGTGAGGTACGCGTCGAACTTGCCCGAGACGATGTCCTCGTTCGTGTACCCGGGGACGTACTTCGCGTCGTTGCCCGTCTTGGCGGGTGCGGACTCCCAGGTCATGAGCGGCAAGCGGCCATTCGCCCACGCGCGCTGGACGGCGGTGGCGTTGAAGTCCTGGTCGAAGCCCTGGAAGAAGCCGACCATGTTCGTGGCCTTGCCGACCTGCTGCGAGACCTCGTCGTACTCCGCCCAGTTGAAGGGCGACTGCGCGGTGTAGAGGCCGTACCAACGAGCCGGCTGTGCCATGATCTGCGCCTTGGTCGGGACGGAGATCGGGGTCGTGCCGGGGTCCTTCGAGGGGCCGCCGTTCGGGTTCGTGACGCCGTGGTTGCCGGAGCCGGAACCGTTGCCGGAGCCGCCGGAGCCACTGCCCGAACCGGAGCCACCGGAGCCACTGCCGGAACCGGAGCCACCGGAGCCACTGGAACCGCTGCCGGAACCGTCGCCCGACCCTCCCGAACCCGACGCGCCGTCACCAGACCGTGCCCCGGCGGCCTTGGCGGCCCCGAGGTCCGACTGCAGCGACGCGATCTGCGCCTTGAGCTCGGTGATCTGGTCGGCACGCGAGCCGGACTGCGCGGTCGAGGAGTCAAGCTTGCCCTCCAGCGCCCAGATCTTCTCCTGGGCGGCCGTGAGCTTCGTCTGGAGCTCGGCCGCCGAGATCTTCTTCTTCGGCGGCGTCACACCGAGCGCCTGGTGGACCGCGGTGGACACCGAGCCCGCCGGGGACACCCAGACGTTCCAGGTGATGAGTCCGAGGACGAGGACGATGGCGGTGGTCCCGACCGCGGTGAGTCGTGCGTGCTTGCTGGACTGGGCCCACCAGGCACCTGAGGAGCGGATGAGGTCAGACAATGAGGAAGGCCTCCAGGGCGAAGATCGCGAAGCCGATGCAGTACGGGATCGCGGCGTACGGGTTGTACCGACGGACGCGTGCCGGGGCGGGGGCCGCCGCGGTCGCCGACTGCGACTGCGCTGCAGTGGCTGCCGAGCGGCGGGTCGCGAGCACCGTCGCGGTGGAGTTGGTGGTGGCGTCCGGGCCGAACAGGTCGTCGAACGCCCGGTCCACGGCGCGCTGGTCGTCGCCGTAGCCGGCTCCACCGGCCGGGGCCGGGGCCGCCGCGTCGATCGGGCTCACCGGGGTCTGGGTGGCGACGGCCGAGGGCTGCACCGCGTCCGCGGGGTCCTCCTCCATCGGTCCACCGGCGTACGCACCGGCACGGGTCCCCCAGCCGGACGCGTGCGCCAGGCGGAAGAAGCCGATGAGCCGGATCGGCATGAGGAAGAACGTCGACACGATGATGAACATCGGCAGGCGGAAGAAGTCGCTCGGCTTCTCGGCGAGGTGCCGCATCTGCCGGATCGCCATGCTGAGCACCGACGAGACGACCATGAGGGCGGCGACGTAGACGAAGCCGGTCGAGAAGCCGTACTGCTGCAGGATCCCCTGGTAGAGGTTCTCGCCCTGCCCGGTGAAGGCGCGGTAGATCCAGCCGGCGATCACGCCGAAGAGCATGAACGGCAGGATGATGTCGGTGAGGAAGAACACCGCGAGGATCGGCGCGTGGCCGAGCATCCACGGGAGCATCCGGAGCGTGTTGTACTGCGAACCACGGGCCCAGCGGAGCTGCTGCTTGAACAGCTTCTTCACCTGCAGCGGAGCGTCCGTGTAGACCAGCGACGTGTACTGGTAGACGGTCCGGTACCCCTCCTTGAGCGTGAGGTTCGTCAGCGTCCGGTCGTCGGACACCTCGAGGAACACGCCCATGAACTTCTCGTGCATGAAGCGGTCCATGACGCGCACGAGGATGTCGCGGCGGAAGGCGATCGTGCGCCCGGGCAGGCAGCCGATCTGGCCGAGGACGCTCTGCGCAGGCATCGAGTACAGCGCGCGGGAGTTCTCCAGCCAGTCCGCCCAGCGGGTGATCCAGCTGCGGGTCGGCTCGAGGATGCGCTGGCGCGTCGTCACGCCACCGACCGAGGCGTCCGCGAACGGCTTGAGCAGCTCGTCGAGGGTGCCGGGCGTCCACACCGTGTCCGAGTCGACGAGCACGGTGATGTCGCCGTTGGACATCTCGGTGCCGACCTTGACGGCGTTGCGCTTGCCCGGGATGGGCGTGTGCGTCCAGCGGACGAGTGGGGCGAACTCGTCACAGACCGCTTCGAGGGCCTCGTTGCGGGCGCCGTTGATGACGACGATGATCTCGCCGGGACGCTGCTCGACCATGCGGCCGATCACGTCGCGGAAGAGGTCGAGCGGTTCGTCCACGACGGGGACGACGACGCTCGTGGTGCCGGTGTAGGTGCCGGTGTAGGGGCGGTAGCGGGCGGACAGGATGACCTTGAGCAGCCAGAGCAACCAGATCACCGCGGAGTACACGGCGAACAGGTAGAACTCGGGGTGCCCTTCGACCATCTGCCTGATCTGCAGAATGAAGGTGAACATCGATCCCTGCTTCAACGTTCGAGGTGGAGATTCCGCGTCGTTGGGGAATCAGGGCCGGTTCGGGTGACCCCATTGATGCAGAACCGTGACCCGGTGCGCAACGCGACCCCCGACCGGGGGCGTTACGGGCACGTTACGGGGTACACCACGGTCCCCCTCCGCGTGTGGTCATCGTGTCCGCACTGGTGCTGACAGCACTCCGGTGGACCGCGTTCACCCTGCCACTCACCCTGTACGGGTGGTGGACGGCCCAGGAGGCGCGGCTCGACCCCCAGCGAAAGCCCTGTTCAGGTGATGGTCGCCGGGCGCGCCGCGAGCAGCTCCGGCCGTCGCCTCGCGTCGACGTGGCCAGCAGGATCACGTCCCGGTAACGGACGCCGGAGTTCGACCGGCCGGGGTACAGGCAGATGTCGAACGGGGGACGCTGCACGTTACGGAGAATTCACTTCCGAGGACGTGTCAACTCGCTGCGAAACACGTCGGTCCGGGCGTGTCGCGACGGGCGTCAGGCGCCGTAGAACTCGCGCTCGAAGACCTGACGTGCCCGGCGGGTGACCCCGAGGTAGTCCTCCTCGAGTTCCGAGGCGGACCCCGGCGGGTACTCCATCAGGCGTGCGATGCCCTCGAGCTGCACGCGGTCGACGGGCAGCACGTCGGTGGTCTTGCCCGACCAGAGCACGAGCGCGCTCCGGGTCCGCGAGGCGAAGCGCCAGGCGGCACCGAGACGCTCGGCGTCGTCGGGGGCGACGAGTCCGGCGTCGCGGGCGGCGTCGAGCGCCTCGAGCGTGGACGTCGTCCGGAGGCCGGGGATCGTCAGCGCGTGCTGCAGCTGGAGGAGCTGGACGAACCACTCCACGTCGCTCAGGGAACCGCGGCCGAGCTTGAGGTGCCGGGCGGGGTCCGCACCGCGCGGGAGGCGTTCGGACTCGACGCGGGCCTTGATGCGTCGGACCTCGCGCACCTGCTGGTCGTCGATGTGCTCCGGGTAGCGCGTGCGGTCGGCGAGGTGCTCGAAGTCACGCAGGAGCTGCGCGTCCCCGACCGCCCCACGGGCCCGGAGCAGCGCCTGGGCCTCCCACGTGAGCGACCAGCGGGCGTAGTACGCGCCGTAGGAGTCGAGCGTGCGCACCACGGGGCCGTTCTTGCCCTCGGGGCGGAGGTCGATGTCGAGGTCGAACGGGTGGATCGCGTCGTCGGTCAACCGGGCGAGCTCCCGCACGATGGTCTGCGCCGCTCGCGAAGCCTGTTCGGACGGGACGTCCTCGGTCGCCCGGTACACGTAGAGGACGTCGGCGTCCGAGCCGAAGCCGAGCTCACGGCCGCCGTACCGCCCCATCGCGATGACGCCGAACTCCAGGCCTGCCGGGGCGTCCCGTCGCGCGAGCGTGAGGGCACCGGCCAGGGTCGACTCGGTGACGTCGCTCAACGCCGGGCCGAGGGCATCGACGTCGAGGTGTCCGAGGACGGCGGCCATGCCGAGCCGGAGCGTCTCACGCCGGCGGGCGGACCGGACCAGAGCGGCCGCGCCGTCCACGTCGTCCCCGTGCCGTGCCGTCGTCGCCGTGACCTCGGCGAGCAGCGACTCGATCGGCCGGGGGCGCAGCAGCGCCTCCGGTTCGTCGAGCCATGCCACCGCCTCGGGGAAGCGTTCGAGCAGCCCGGACAGGAACGCCGACTCCGAGAGCACGGTGGTGAGCGAGTGCGCCGCGCCGGAGGAGTCCCGGAGCATGCGGAGGAACCAGCTCGACTCCCCCAGGGTGTCGCTCAGCCGGCGGAAGGCCAGGAGCGCTCGGTCCGGTGCCGGTCCCTCGGCCATCCATCGCAGGAGTACCGGCAGGAGGTTCCGCTGGATCGCCGCCCGGCGGCTCGTGCCCTGCGTCAGTGCCCGGATGTGACCGAGTGCCCCGGCGGGGTCCGCGAAGCCGATCGCGCCGAGCCGGTCGACCGCCTGGTCGCTGGTGAGCACGATGTCGCCGTCGCTCGCGGCCACCGCGGACAGGAGCGGTCGGTAGAACAGGCGCTCGTGCAGGCCGCGGACCTCGAGCTTCACGGCACGCCACCGTGTCTCGAGCGCCGCAGCGGACCGCGCGAGACCGCTCGACCGCGCGAGCACCCGGAGCTCGTCCTCGTCGGAGGGCATCAGGTGGGTGCGCTGCAGGCGTCGGAGCTGGATGCGGTGTTCGAGCAAGCGGAGCAGGGCGTAGTCCGGCCCGAAGCGGGCGGCCTCGGCACGGCCGACGTAGCCGGCGTCGGTGAGCGCGTCCATCGCCTCGAGCGTGGACCGGACCCGCACGGTCTCGTCGTCGCGGCCGTGCACGAGCTGCAGGAGCTGCACGGTGAACTCGACGTCGCGCAGACCGCCCGGCCCGAGCTTGAGCTGCCGGTCGACCTCGTCGTCGGGGATGTTGTCGGTGACCCGCTGCCGCATGCGCTGCACGGACTCGACGAACCCCGGTCGCTGCGCGGACGTCCACACGAAGCCGGCGACCGCGGTGGCGTAGCGCTCCCCCAGGTCGACCGAACCCGCGATCGGCCGCGCCTTGAGCAGGGCCTGGAACTCCCACTCCTTCGCCCAGCGCTCGTAGTACGCCACGTGCGAGTCGAGCGTCCGGACGAGTGCGCCGTCCTTGCCCTCCGGCCGGAGGTTCGCGTCGACCTCCCACAGCGCCGGTTCGGCCGCGAGGTCGGTGATGGCGTGCGTGGCCGCGATCGCCAGCCGCGTGGCGATGAGCACGGCACGGTCGGTCCCCACGCCCGTACCGGCCTCGTCGACGCGGGTCGGCTCGGTCACGAAGATGACGTCGACGTCGCTGACGTAGTTGAGTTCGCGGGCCCCGGCCTTGCCCATCGCGATGACGGCGAGCGGTGTCGCCTCGACGTCGGCCGCGGGGAACGGGACCTCGCGCCGGGCGACGTCCACCGCGGCCTCGAGCGCGGCCCCGGCGAGGTCGGCCAGCCCGGCCGCGACGGCTGGGAAGGCCTCGGTCGGCGCGGCGTTCAGGACGTCGAACAGCGCGATCTGGGCGAGGTGCCGACGGTAGCGCACCCGGAGCCGGAGTCGGGCGTCCTCGCCCGTGGCACCGTCGATCGCGGCGACCAACGAGTCGGTGTACTCCTGCTGCGACCACGGCGCCGTCACGGGCGCCAGGAGCAGGTCGATCTCCGCCGGACGGCGGTGCAGGAACTCACCGAGCCCGACCGACGCCCCGAGGAGTCGCACGAGCCGTTCGGTGGCGGCGTCGTCCGCGAGGACCGGACGCAGTTCGTCCGGCGCGCGCTCGAGCAGCCGCTCGAGCGCGCGGAGTGCGCCGTCCGGATCGGCCGTGGACTCCCACAGTGCCGGGGACCCGCTCACCGGCACCTGCAGGTCGGGGCCGAACCGCGCCTCCAGGTCGGCGATGCGTTCCAGGCTCTCCGACAGCTCCGCGAAGCCCAGGCGGGCCAACTCGGAACGCGACGTCGTCGTCCGACCGGTCATGTGGTGCGTGCCCCCGGTGCCGTCAGAGCGCGCCGAGGTTCGTGTCGAGCTCGAACGGCGTGACCTGGTCGCGGTAGGCCTTCCACTCCTGGCGCTTGTTCAGCAGCACGAAGTTGAAGACCTGCTCGCCGAGCGTCTCCGCCACGAGTTCCGAGTCCTCCATGAGGCTCAGCGCGTGGTCGAGGCTCGCCGGCAGCTGGCTGTAGCCGAGGGCACGGCGCTCGGAGTCGGACAGGCTCCAGACGTTGTCCTCGGCCTCTGGTGGGAGCTCGTAGCCTTCGTCGATGCCCTTGAGCCCCGCGGCCAGCAGCAGCGAGTACGCGAGGTACGGGTTCGCCGCCGAGTCGATGCCGCGGTACTCGATGCGGGCGGACTGGCCCTTGTTCGGCTTGTACAGCGGGACGCGCACGAGGGCCGAGCGGTTGTTGTGGCCCCAGGTCACGAACGACGGGGCCTCGTCACCGCCCCAGAGGCGCTTGTACGAGTTCACGAACTGGTTCGTGACGGCGGTGATCTCCGGCGCGTGCTTGAGGACGCCGGCGATGAAGTGCTTCGCGGTGTCGGACAGCTGGTACTGACCGCCCGCCTCGTAGAAGGCGTTCTGGTCGCCCTCGAACAGCGACACGTGCGTGTGCATGCCCGAGCCCGGCTGGCCGGAGATCGGCTTCGGCATGAACGTCGCGTAGACGCCCTGCTCGATCGCGACCTCCTTCACGACGGTGCGGAACGTCATGATGTTGTCCGCCATCGTCAGTGCGTCGGCGTAGCGGAGGTCGATCTCGTTCTGGCCGGGGCCGGCCTCGTGGTGGGAGAACTCCACCGAGATGCCGAGGTCCTCGAGCATCCGGACGGACCGGCGACGGAAGTCGTGCGCGCTGCCGCCGGGGACGTTGTCGAAGTAGCCGGCACGGTCGACGGGCTGCGGACCGCCGTCCTTCCAGTCGCGGCTCTTCAGCAGGTAGAACTCGATCTCGGGGTGTGTGTAGAACGTGAAGCCGCGCTCGCTCGCCTTCGCCAGCGTGCGCTTGAGCACGTTGCGCGGGTCGGCGACGGCGGGCTGACCGTCCGGCGTCGTGATGTCGCAGAACATCCGCGCGGTCGGGTCGATCTCGCCGCGCCACGGGAGGATCTGGAACGTCGACGGGTCCGGGTGGGCCAGGACGTCCGCCTCGTACGAGCGAGTGAGGCCCTCGATCGCGGAGCCGTCGAACCCGATGCCCTCGGCGAACGCGCCCTCGACCTCGGCCGGGGCGATCGCCACGGACTTCAGGGTCCCGATGACGTCCGTGAACCAGAGTCGGATGAACTTGATGCCCCGCTCCTCGATGGTGCGGAGCACGAAGTCCGTCTGCTTGTCCATTGACGCCCTTTCCGTGGTGCAGCTGGTCCAGCTGGGAGTCTCAGCCTATTGGTCTTCGTCGTCCCAACGCTCGTTGTTCGCCTTGATCCGGTCCAGGGCGTGTTGCGCTTCCTCACGCGAGGCGAACGGGCCGATCCGGTCGCGCTGCGGCGACTGCGGGCCCTGCTCGACGGCGTGCGTCTTCTCGTTGAACCACCACTGGGACTCGATGCGTTCGTCACTCATGCCGCCACCGTACCCAGGTGGGGCGGCGGCGGTGCGGGCGGGCCGCGCCCCGCGCGCTGGGTGACCGCCTGGAGGCGCGGCTGGCGTCCGTCGGGCCGGCACCGCGCCTCCAGGCGGTCGCGTCCGCGCGACACGCGGCCCCGGCTAGAGTGGTCCGCATGCCCCGGGACGAACACGGACACCTGACCGCCGGCCGCATCTCCCCGCAGCGGTCCGTCCCGAAGGAGATCGAGCGTCCGGAGTACGTCGGCAAGGCCGAGCCGCACGAGCACGGACTCGGCGACACGTACACCCCGGACGAGGTCGAGCGGATCCGGACCGCCGGGCGCATCGCCTCCCAGGCCATCGACGCCGTCGGCGCAGCGATCCGCCCCGGTGTCACGACGGACGAGCTCGACCGGATCGGCCACGAGTTCGTCGTCGCGCACGGCGCCTACCCCTCGACGCTCGGCTACCGCGGCTACCCGAAGTCCCTCTGCTCGAGCCTCAACGAGGTCATCTGCCACGGCATCCCCGACGACACCGTCCTACAGGAGGGCGACCTCGTCAACATCGACATCACCGCCTACAAGGACGGGATGCACGGCGACACGAACCGCACCTTCGTCGTCGGGCAGGCGTCGCAGGAGGTCGAGGACCTCGTGACCCGCACGCGACTCGCCCTCGAGCGCGGGATCAAGGCCGTCGCCCCGGGCCGGCAGGTGAACGTCATCGGCCGCGCCATCGAGGCGTACGCGAAGCGCTTCGGCTACGGCGTCGTCCGCGACTACACCGGCCACGGCGTCGGACGGGCGTTCCACTCCGGGCTGATCATCCCCCACTACGACGCACCGCGCTTCGACGACGTCATGGAGCCCGGCATGGTCTTCACGATCGAGCCGATGCTCACGCTCGGCGGCATCGACGCCGACATCTGGGCCGACGACTGGACCGTCTCCACCCGGGACAAGTCGTGGACCGCACAGTTCGAACACACCCTCGTCGTCACCGAGCGCGGCGCGGAACTCCTCACGGTCTCCTGACCTCCACATCGAAAGGCTCCTCATGACCTCCCTCGCAGTCGGCGTCGACATCGGCGGTACGGGCATCAAGGGCGCGATCGTCGACGTCTCCACCGGCGAACTCACCACCGACCGGATCAAGAAGGCCACGCCGGAGGGCGGGAAGCCGCACGACATCGTCGCCGTGGCCGCGTCCATCCTCGACGAGCTCGCTCCGGCGTCGGACGTGCCCGTCGGGGTCTGCTTCCCGGCGATCGTCCGCGACGGCAAGACCATGTCCGCGGCGAACGTCTCGAAGAAGTGGATCGGTTTCGAGGCCGAGGCGCTCTTCGAGAAGGAGCTCGGCCGCTCCATCCACTTCGTCAACGACGCCGACGCCGCCGGGTTCGCCGAGCAGCAGTTCGGTGCGGCGAAGGGCAAGGACGGCCTGGTCGTCGTCACGACGCTCGGCACCGGCATCGGCACGGCGCTCATCAACGACGGCGTGCTCATCGTGAACTCGGAGCTCGGGCACCTCGAGATCGACGGGCACGACGCCGAGTCCCGCGCCTCGTTCGCCGCGAAGGAGCGCGACGACCTGTCGTGGAAGCACTGGGCGAAGCGGCTGCAGAAGTACTACTCCACGCTCGAGGCCCTGCTCTCCCCGGAGCTCTTCGTCGTCGGCGGCGGGGTCTCGAAGCAGTACGAGGAGTTCCTGCCGCTGCTCGACCTGCAGGCGGACATCATCCCGGCGACGCTCCGGAACAACGCGGGCATCATCGGCGCCGCGACCCTGGCCGCGCGGAGCGCCTGACGCGCCGGAGCGCCGGACGCGGCTCGCCCGGACGCCGAGGTCGCACGACACGCCGCGCGCGTCCTGCCGAGGTCGCACAAGGTGCCGCCCGCGTCTCGTCCGGACGGCACTTCGCGCGACCTCGGCGTCCGTGCCCGGTAGACTCGTGCTCGCGAATGGGTCGGTGAGACGGTCGCGTCACTCCCCCGGGAGTGCCGAGGAACGTCCGGGCTCCACAGAGCAGGGCGGTGGGTAACACCCACCCGGAGCAATCCGCGAGACAGTGCCACAGAAAGCAGACCGCCGGCGGCGACGTCGGTAAGGGTGAAACGGTGGTGTAAGAGACCACCAGGGGTCCGGGTGACCGGATCCGCTCGGTAAACCTCGCCCGGAGCAAGGTCAGACAGAGGACGCTGAGGCTGCTCGCCGAGTCCTCGGGTAGACCGCTGGAGGCCGACGGCAACGTCGGTCCGAGAGAGATGGCCGTCACCGCCGCGCGAGCGGCGAGACAGAACCCGGCGTACGGCCGGCCCATTCGCACCCCACGCTCGGCGTGCAAGCGCGGGTCGCGCGCCGACCGCGGCACTGTGCGAGGTTCCGTGCTGCGTGCGACGCCAGCGCCCTCGCACGCAGCGCGAGACCTCGCACACTGCGCCCACGTGCGACGTGACGCGACCAGCGCACGCACGCGACGGACGGGAGGCGCGGTGCCAGCCGGCACCGCGCCTCCCGTCCGTCGTCAGGTCGCGACTAGAGCCCGGACTCCGCCGTCCGCACCAGGATCGCGTCGCTGTCGGGGCAGAGCACGACGTCGTCGGGCGCAGCCCGCCGGATCGTCTGCAGGTCGGAGTTCGTGAGCGTCACGCCGGACGCCGTGGACACCCCGCCCTGCAGCAGCGAGGCACCGAACCCGTACCGCGCCCGCTGCCGGTCGTACAGCGCGAGGAGGTCCGCCGGCACCTTCGCGGCGACGGCGGCACGGCTCTGCGTGGCCGATTCGCGGTCGGACTCGAGCCGGGCGATCTCGGCGTCGCGTTCGGCCACGAGTCCGGCACGTGCGGCCTCGACGTCGGCGAGCTGCGCTTCGATGTCACCGACGCGGGCACGGAAGCCGTCGAGGTTCTCCATGACCTCGAGTTCGGCCGTCTCGAGGTCCCCGATGCGGCGCTGCAGCGACTCGAGCTCGCTCTGGAGACCAGCGGCGTCCTTCGCGCTGGAGACGTTCTGGAGCATCGTGGTGTCACGCTCCACACGGGCCTGCGCCGTGGCGGTGTCGGACTCGAGGCGGGCGAGTTCGCGCTCGGCGTCCTCGACCTCGCCGGTGGCCGCCGCGAGCTGGGCGCGCAGCCCCGCCGCCGTGGTGCTGAGCTCGGTGAGCCGGTCGCCCTTCTGCAGCGACGTGATGCGGTGCGCGATCCGGGTGACGTCGTTGTCGAGACGCTGGACGTCGAGGAGGATGACCTGGTCCTCGGGTGCTGCCTTCATGGTCAGACTCCTTGTGTGTCGGTGGTGGGTTCGGCGGCCGGCAGGACGGCGAAGTCCCACGGGTCGGTGCGGAGGTCGCTCACGGTGACGCGGACGCCCGCGGCGCGGCGGAGTTGCTCGGCGGCGACGTCGAGCCAGAGCCACTCGGTGGCCCAGTGGGAGGTGTCGATGAGGGCGGGCCCGCCGACGAGCATCGCCTGCTCGCGGAACTCGGACGCCGGGTGGTGCCGGAGGTCGCTCGTGACGTAGACGTCGGCACCGAGCACGTCGGGGTGCCCGAGGTACGCGTCACCGGCGCCGGCGCAGAGCGCGACGGAACGGACGGGCCGGTCGAACTCCCCCGAGACCCGGACGCCGGTCGCGGTGCCGGGCAGGAGGTCCACCAGCGCCCGGGCGAGCGCGCCGAGCGTGGTCGGTTCGGCGAGCACCCCGACGCGGCCGATGCCCGTCGACGGGTCCGCACCGGGCTCGAGCGGGCGCTGGTCGGTCAGGCCGAGCCGGTCGGCGAGCACGGCCGAGGTGCCCGTCGTCACGACGTCGGCGTTGGTGTGCGCGGCGACGAGGGCTGCCCCGCCGCGCACGAGGGTGGCGAGCACGCTGCCCTTGTAGGTCGACTCGGCGATCGTGGTGACGCCGCGGAGCAGCAACGGGTGGTGGGTGAGCAGCAGGTCAGCGCCGAGCTCGACCGTCTCGCGGGCGGTGGCCGGGACGGCGTCGACCGCGAGGTGCACGTGCTCGACCGTCTGGTCGGGGTCCCCCGCCACGAGCCCGACGGAGTCCCAGGACTCGGCGCCGGCGGCGGGCCACAGGTCTTCGATCACGGCCTGGAGTTCGCGGAGCGTCGGCATCCCGTCAGTCTACCGAGCCGCCCGGGTCGGTCCGGGCGCCCTGTGGACGACCACGGGACCGAGCAGCACTGTGGACGACGGGCGACGCGCGGCTGCCCGGTGGATCAGCGGCGACCGAACGCGCGCATGATGACGGCGACGAAGCGCGTCCACCACCCGGCGGAGGCACGGTCCTCGGACGCGACGTCGGCTGCGTGGGCGGGGTGCCCAGTGGGCGTGTGCGCGGCGGGCGCGTGGGCGGCGGTCTCGGCGGTCGTCGGGACGACGGCCTCCGGGAGCACGACGGGCGTGCTCGCCGTCGCGCCGGAGTGCGCCGTCAGCGCGGCGGCGAACGCGGCACGGTCGATCACGGTCGGCCCGGTCGCGGGCTGGACGAGCGGCGTGGGTCGCGTGTTCGCGGACACCGGTGAGACGACCGGGAGGGACAGCACCGGTCGAGCGGGCTCGTCGCGTCCCGGCGTGGTCGCTTCGGGGGCGTCGATCGCGTCCACGACCTCGGTCGCGTCCACGAGTGCGGGAGCGGGTGCGGAGCCCGTCGGGGTGACGACGGCGGTGACGACGGCGGGTGCCGGGACGGCGGCCGACGCGGGCACGCCGGCGACCGGCACGCTGCCCGTCGCCGCACGCCGCGCCGCGGCACGGTCACGACGATCGGCCTCGAGCGCGGCATCGGCCAGCAGGTCCGCGAAGACGGAGTGGGCGAACGCCCGAGCGGCCTCGACCTCGGGGTCGCGCTGTCCGGCGACGGTTGCCTCCCACGCGGCGAGGCGAGCGAGGTCCTCGTCACGACGACGGACCTCGTCCTCGAGGATCACGATGCGCTCGATCGTGGTGCGCCCGCTGGCCGAGGACACCTCGACGGCGAGGTCCTCGATGCGGAGGGCGAGGCGCTCCGGCGGTTCGGGGAAGGACGGCGCGCAGACCGCGGCGTGCCGAGCGCGGTCGCGGGGGCGACGGAAGGCGGAGTCGTCGGCCGGCACACCGGCGTCGACGACGGCCGCGGCGCCGCTGGTCGTGGCGGGCTCGACGGGGGCGTCCGACGCTGCGTCCGGACGCTGCACGGGCCCGGTGACCGGCGGGACCACGAGGTCCGACAGGTACGGGGCGCGCGTCGCCGGGGCGTCACGGAGCCACTCCTCGAGCTCGCGACCGAACGGGTCGACGAGGGGGGTGCGTGCACCGGACTGCGTTTCCATGATCGAAGGATAAATATCGCAACGCTCATCTCGGCGGACATCCCCGGTGTGTCGCCGGAGTCCCTGCCATATCGCCTCGAAGGTGAACGGCGTGTCGCGGACGGTGTCAGAGCGTGCGCTCGAGGTCGTCCACGAGTGCACGGCCGGCCGGCCAGGCACCGACACCACTGGCGACGTTCACGTGGCCGAGCGCGCCGACCCGGACGACTCCGGCACCGAGGACGTCCGCGAACCCCAGGGCCCGGTCGAGCGTGCAGTACGGGTCGTCGTCGCTGACCACCAGACGCGTCGGGACCGCCGGGGCCGCCTGGGCCACCGGCTCGACGAACCCGGCCGCTGCGTCGGGGAACCCCGGCGCGAGGGGGTCCGGCGGCGCCACGAGGAAGGCACCCGCGACCGCGGCGTGCCCCCGCTGCCCGAGCCACGCGGCGACGGCGAGGACGCCCAGGCTGTGCGCGATCAGCACCGGCGGTTCGTCGACGGCGGCCACGGCGCTGGTGATCGCGCGGGACCAGTCGTCCGGGTCGGGCTCGCTCCACGACGCCGGTGCGATCCGGACGACCGCGCCCGGGTCGTCGGCCGACCGCTCGTCCTGCCACAGCGACTGCCAGTGGTCGGGGTCGGAGTTCCAGATCCCGGGGACGATCACCCACGGTCGAGGTCTGCGCACCCTCGAAGCGTAGTGGGGGGTCGGATCAGGCGTGCAGCGTGTCGCGCGGGTACTCGCCGAAGCGCGAGGCGTACGCCCCGGAGAACCGGCCGAGGTGGGCGAAACCCCACCGCACGGCGATCGCGGCGACCGTGACGTCACCGGGCGACGAGCGGCGGAGTTCCTCGCGGACGCGGTCGAGCCGGATGCCGCGCAGCATCGCGTTGGGCGCCGTACCGACCTGCCGCTGGAACGCCTGCTGGAGCCCGCGCACGCTGAGCCCGACGTGCTCGGCGACGTCGGTCGTGCTGATCGGGGTGTGGGCGAACGCGTGCATGTACTCGACGGCCTCGCGGACCCGGCCGGTGGCGCCCTGCGGCAGGGTGATGTCCGGCGCGAGCACGGTGTGCGGGAAGGTGCGGAGGAGCGCGAGGGCGGTGTCCCGGGCGGTCTCCGCGAGGACCAGCTGCGACACCGGCGCCTCGCCGAGCACGGTCTCGGCGGCCCGGCGGACCTGGGCGTTCCACCCGCGGAGGTCCTCGCGCCGCGGCGGCTGGGTGTGGTCGAACACGAGCGGGGCCGGCTGCGTGCCGTGCTCCTCGGCCGCCACGCCCTCGAGGAACGTGCGATCGAACTGGACCAGGCTCTGCCGGAGGTCCTGCAGGTCGAAGGCGAACGGTCGACCGGTCGGGAACATCATCGGCGTGCCGGGCGTGAAGGCGACCTCCTGCCGCCCGACGTCGACGGTGCCCCCACCGTCGGCGAGCCACATCACGACGTACTCGTCACCGGACTCGAGCTCGCCCTGCATCCGGGCGTCGAACCGCGTGGAGCGGAAGGACATCGTCTCGTCGCCCGTGACCCGGAAGCGGTAGCTGAACGGGCGTTCCGTGCGCTCCGCCTGGAAGCCCACGCTCTCGTACGCGTCCTCGTACATCTGGATCGCCGCCTCGAGGTCGGCCCCGGACGTCTCGAAGCTGATCCTGGGGTCGGGCTCGACGTTCATCGACTGGATCGTGACACGGCGGCGCGGAGCCCACGGGATGTATGCGCACGCATTGCGGATACCGGCCCACGGGCTGCGCGAAGCGGACGAACCGGTCCGTCAGACACGAGCGGCACTCAGTGGCGCCCGCGCCGGACCGTCCACAGGTTCCGGTCCGCGACCCGTTCGTAGCGCAGGTCGTCGACCACCATCTGCACGAGCGCCAGGCCGCGCCCGCTCTCGGCCAGCGCGTCGGGCAGCTGCGCGGCGGACGGGTCGACCGGCACCGGCACACCGTCGTCGGTCAGCTGCGCCTCGACCGCGTCCGAACCGACGTCGAGGTGGAGCGAGCACGAGACGCCGCGACCGGCCGCCCCGTGCTCGATCACGTTCGAGGTGAGTTCGACGAGCGCGAGCTCGAGGGCCATCCGGTCCTCGGCCGAGACGGTGGGCTCGGTGTCCCACACCGTCGCGAGGAACGCGTGCACCGCCGTGACGTCGTCCGGCGGGCACGCCAGGTCGAGGCTGTGCCCACCCACCGCGGCGTTCATGCCCAGTCGGTCACCGCGGCGTCCCCGTCCGGGTACGTGCGGAGGATCTTGTCCATGTTGGAGAGCTTCAGCACCATCTCGACCTGGTCGGACGGCGCCGCGATGCGGAGGTCCCCGCCGGCCTGTCGCGCGGCCTTGAGCGACCCGACGAGCGCGCCGAGACCGGAGGAGTCCATGAACTCCACACCGGACAGCTCGACGACCACGCGGGGCCGCCCGTCGCCGACGACCTTCGCGACGGTCTCGCGGAACGTCGGGGCCGACACCATGTTGAGTCGGCCGCTGCACTCGAGCACGGCGGCGCCGGCGTCCGCTTCGTGTACGACGATGTCCATGTCGGTGCCTCCTGGGATCGGTGCGGGGTGCACCCTGCAACCTACCGGGTCCGGGTCACGAACCCGTCGAGGCGCGTCCGGTCCGTCGCGTCGCCAGCAGCTGCACGACCACGGCGGCCGCCATGAGCACCGCCATCACCGACCCCATCGCGACGGCCGTCCCGCCGAGCACTCCCGCGAGCGGCGTGCCGAGGCCGCCGAGCCCGAACGTCAGCCCGCCCTGCAGTGCCGCGGCGGTCCCCGGGTGCGCAGCACCGACGTGCTGCGTGCGGGTCATCGCCGCCGGCAGGACGAACCCCCACGCCGCGGTCACGACGGCGAGCGAGACCCAGACCGGCACCGCGCCGGCCCCGAGCAGCGCGGACACGAGGACGCCGGTCGCGCCGAGGGTCCCGAGCGCCAGGCCGAACGACAGCAGCGCGTCCTCCGAGAACCGACCGACCACGCGGCGGAACACGAGCGTCGTGACGATCATCATCGAGGCGTTCGTGGCGAACACGAGGGTGTACATCCCCTCGGAGAACCCGAAGCCGGTCTGGAACACGAACGAGCTCGTGGCGATGTACGCGAAGAACCCGATGGTCGAGAGCACCCCGGTCAGCACGTACGCACGGAACCGCGGGATGCCCATGAGCTCGCGGATGCGTCCCCAGTTCGCACCGAGGCCCACCCCACCGCGGAACGCCCGCGGCAGTGTCTCGTGGAACCGGACGACCACGGCGACGAAGAACGCGGCACCGAGCACCGCGAGGACGACGAACATGAGTCGCCAGGTGCCGACCGTCAGCACCGCTCCCCCGGCCAGCGGGGCGACGACGGGGCCGATCGCGTTGATGGCCGCGAGGGTCCCGAACACCTTCGCCATCCGCGGCCCGTCGACCACGTCCGAGACCATCGCCCGCCCGGCGACCGCCCCGGCCGCACCCGCCAGCCCCTGGAACACCCGCGCCACGACGAGCGTCACGACGTCCGGCGCGAGCGCGCACCCGACGGAGGCAACGGCGAAGACCGCCGTGCCGACGAGCATCAGCGGACGCCGCCCGATGCCGTCGCTCACCGGTCCGGCGAGCAGCTGCCCGACGGCGAACGCGACGAGGAACGCCGTCAGGGACAGCTGCACGGCACCGGGCGTCGTGCCGAGGTCGCGTGCGATCGCCGGCAGGGCCGGGATGTACATGTCGGTCGCGAACGGCGAGACGCCGACGATCAGGGCGAGCGGCAGGATCGGTGGGAGGGCGCTCGTCCGGCTGGTCGGTCCTGTGCGCTCCGTCGTCACGTCGGCCACGCTACGCGCCCCCGAATCGATTCGACAAGGGCGGTGGTGTCGCGTTGCGCACACCGAGACGGCCTGGAGGCACGGTGCCAGCTGGCACCGCGCCTCCTGGGCCCGAGACGGTCGCGTCGACGACCGACGGCCGGTCCGCGCGGATCAGCCCGTGTTCTGCAGGCCGGCCGCGATGCCGTTCACGGTGAGGAGGAGCAGCCGGTGGTCACCGTCCGTCGGGTCCGTGCTGCCCGAGGTGCGGATCGCGCGGAGCGCCCGGAGCTGCAGGTGCGAGAGCGCGTCGACGTACGGGCTGCGGAGCCGGACGGCGCGTGCGAGGACGGGACGGTCCTCGAGGACGTCGCTCCCGCCCGAGACGCGCAACACCCACTCGCGCGTGCGGAGCATCTCGTCGAGGACCTTCGCGGCGAGGTCGTCGCGGTCCGCGAGCTCGAGGTACCGGCGGGCGATGTGCTCGTCGGTCTTCGCGAGCGACATCTCGACGTTCTTGATCATCGCGCCGAAGAGGGGCCACTCGGCGTACGCGGTGCGGAGGAGCTCCACGTCGCCGACGGCCTCGAGCGCGGAACCGAGGCCGTACCACCCGGCGAGGTTGATGCGCGCCTGCGTCCACGAGAACACCCACGGGATCGCCCGGAGGTCCTCGAGCGACTCGACGCTCAGACCACGGCGGGCCGGACGGGAGCCGAGCGGGAGCAGACCGATCTCCTCCATCGGGGTCACGCGCGCGAACCACGGCGCGAAGCCGTCCGCCTTCACGAGGCCGTAGAACGCCTCGCGCGAGACGTCGTCGAGCTGCTGCGCGAGGTCGGCGAAGCGCGTGGCGGCGACGGCCGTGCGGTCCTCGTTCGACGGCGAGGACGCGAACAGCGTGGCCGAGGCCATCTGCTCGAGGTGCCGCGCGGCGATGTCCTTGTCGCCGTACTGGGCGAAGATGACCTCGCCCTGCTCGGTGAGCTTGAGGCGTCCGTCGATGGAACCGCGGGGCTGCGCCAGGACGGCCTCGTTCGCCGGGCCACCACCGCGGCCGAGCGAGCCGCCGCGGCCGTGGAACAGCGTGAGCTCGACGTCGTGCTGCTTCGCCCAGTCGGCGATCCGGGCCTGTGCGTCGTAGAGCGCGAGGTTCGCCGACACCGGACCGACGTCCTTGGAGGAGTCGGAGTAGCCGAGCATGACCTCGAGGCGGCGACCGGTCGCTGCGAGGCGGCGCTCGAACGGCTCGGTGCGGACGGCCTCGTCGAGGATGTCGACACTGGCGTGCAGGTCCGCGAAGGTCTCGAACAGCGGGATGACGTCGAGCACCGGGGCGGCCTCGGGCGACCCGAGTGCGGCGACCGCGAGCTCGTGGACGTTCGCGAGGTCGGCTGCCGACTGCGTGAACGACACGATGTAGCGGCTGGCGGCGCGGACGCCGTAGCGGGCCTGCAGCGCGGCGATCGTACGGAACACGGCGAGGACCTCTTCCGTGGTCTCGCTCAGCTCCCCACCGGCGCGGATCTCGGCGAGGGCGTTCCGGTGCACCTGCGAGTGCTGCCGGACCTCGAGCTCGGCGAGGTGGAACCCGAAGGTCTCGACCTGCCAGACGAGGTTCTGCAGCTCGCCGTTCGCGGGACGGGTGGCCCCGGCCGCGACGAGCGAGGTCTGGATCGTGCGGAGGTCGGCCAGGAGTGCGTCCGGCCCGGGGTAGGCGAGCTCGGCCTCGCCCCGGCGCGTGGCGTCGATGCGGGCGGCGACGAACAGGAGCGCCCGACGGTGCGTCTCGTTCGGCGCACGGACCCCGATGCGCTCGGCGATCCCGGGGTCGAGTGACTCCTGCGCGGCGACGAGCGCGGTGAGCCCTGCGTCCGCCGGGGTCTCGCTCGCGTCGAGGGTGAGGGTGCTGCCGATGCGGGTGGCGGCACGGGAGAGCCCGAGCAGGATGTGCTCGGCCGCGATCTCCGCCGCCTGGCGGGTGACGTCCGCGGTGACGTGCGGGTTGCCGTCGCGATCGCCGCCGATCCAGGTGCCGAAGCGCACGAAGGCGGGTGCGGTGACCGGCACGCGGCCGGCGTCGTCACCGAGCAGCCGGTCGTCGAGCAGACGGTAGACCTGCGGGACGATCTCGAACAGCGTCTGGTCGAACACGCTCATCGCCGTGCGGACCTCGTCGAGCGGGGTCGGGCGGGTCGTGCGGAGCGGCGAGGTGCGCAGGAGGGTCGTGATCTCCTCGAGCAGCCGGCGCTCGTTCTCGGCGAGGGCCGTGGCGTTCGTCGTCCGGTCGCGCTCGTCGATGAGGTCGGTGATGCGCCGCACGGCCGTGGTCACCGCGCGTCGGCGGGCCTCGGTCGGGTGCGCCGTGAGGACCGGGTGGAACCGGAGTTCGCGCAGCCGGGCCGCAGCGGCCTCGTCGCCGACCTGTTCGACGAGCGAGGCGTACGTCGCCGGGAAGGAGTCCCCCGCGAGTCCGCCGTCGTCGCCGCGGTGCCGGAGCACGCGGACGCGGTGGTGCTCCTCGGCGAGGTTCGTGAGGTGGAAGTACGTGGTGAACGCCTGTGCCACGGCCTCGGCCCGCTCGGCGGACAGGTCCGCGACGATGGCCTCGGCACGCGCGGCGCCCTCGGCCTCGCCGCCCTCGTACGCGTCGATGACCGCGGCGCGGAGGCTCTCCACGTCGTGCAGGAGGTCCTCGCCGCCGGTCTCCCGCAGGACGCGTCCGAGCAGCTTGCCGAGGTACCGCACGTCGGAGCGCAGGTCGCTGTCGACCGCGCCACTGACGTCGTCCCGCGCGCGTCCGTGGCGCGTCTGACCGTCGATCGTCATGTGGTCCTCTCCGGGTCTCGGCCGGGAAGGTCGTCCCGGTATCCCAGCAGCGTATCGGCCCGTCGGGACCGGTGACGACAACCGTCCGGACGGACCGCGGCGGGCGGGCGCGCGGCCTCGCTTCGTGAGCAGAAGAGGTCGCCGCTGCCTAGGGGACCCGACCGTTCCTGCTCACGAAGTGCCTCGGGCGCGGTGCCCGTTCCCATCGCACCCGGACGGACCACGGCGAGCGTTCGTAGAATCCGGCCAGGGATGCTCAGCATCCGTGGGTGGAGGGACGCCATGGACGAGACGGCCGAGCCGGCAGACCGCGAACCCGCCACGGGGCGGACGCAGGACGACGTGGGGACGGGATCCGCGCCTCCTGGCCCGCCGGCCGACGCGGCGGTCCGGAAGCCGCCCGTCGAGCGCTGGGTCTTCTGGCCGGCCGCGGGGATCGTGCTCGCGTTCGTCGCCGTCGCGCTCGCCGCGCCGCGTGCCACCGAGGACGTCTTCTCGGCCGTCCAGGGGTGGATCGTGCGGGACTTCGGCTGGTACTACGTGATCGCCGCGGCCGCGTTCGTCGTCTTCGCGATCTGGATCGGGTTCAGCCGGTTCGGCGACATCGTGCTCGGCCAGGACGACGAGGCGCCCGAGTTCTCGACGCTCTCGTGGCTGTCGCTGCTGTTCGCCGCGGGCATGGGCATCGGGCTCGTGTTCTACGGCGTCGCCGAGCCGCTCAGTCACTTCGCCTCACCACGGCCGGGGGTGACGGGCGACGACGACGCCCTCGCACAGCAGGCGCTCACGCAGACGTTCCTGCACTGGGGCCTGCACGCGTGGGCGATCTACGTCGTGGTCGGGCTCGCCCTGGCGTACGCGATCCACCGGCGGTCGCGACCGGTGTCGATCCGCTGGGCGCTCGAGCCGCTGCTGGGCAAGCGCGTGGTGGGCGGGTGGGGCAACCTCATCGACGTCCTCGCGCTGATCGGCACGCTGTTCGGCGTCGCGACGTCGCTCGGGCTCGGCGTGCTCCAGATCGGGTCGGGGCTCGAGTACACCGGCGCGGCGGAGAACACCCGGGGCCTGCAGATCGGGTTGATCGTCGTCGTCACGCTGATCGCCGTCGGGTCGCTGCTGAGCGGCGTCGGCAAGGGCATGAAGATCCTGTCGAACATCAACCTCGTGCTGGCGGCCGTGCTGCTCGTCTTCGTCCTGTTCGTCGGGCCGACGCAGTTCCTGCTCGGCGAGTTCGTGCAGTCGATCGGGCAGTACGTGCAGGGGTTCGTCGGGCTGGCGTTCGACACGAGCGCCTTCGCGGGTCGGGCCGGGCAGGAGTGGCAGGGCGCGTGGACGACGTTCTACTGGGGCTGGTGGATGTCGTGGGCGCCGTTCGTCGGCATCTTCATCGCGCGGATCTCCCGCGGACGGACCGTCCGGCAGTTCGTGCTCGGCGTGCTGTTCGTCCCGACGCTGCTGACCTTCCTCTGGTTCGCGATCATGGGCGGGACCGCGCTGTACGACCAGCTGCACGGCACCGGCGACCTCGTCGGGGCGGACGGCAGCGTGTCCGTCGAGCAGGTCCTGTTCCAGCTGCTCGGCGGGATGCCCGCCGGATCGGTGCTCGTGATCGGGGCGATCATCCTGATCGGGGTGTTCTTCGTGACCTCGGCGGACTCGGGTGCGCTCGTGATGGGCATGATCGCGACCGGCGGGCAGATCGAGCCGAAGAACTGGATCCGGGTGTTCTTCGCCGGGGTCACGGCCCTCGTCGCGGTGGCGCTCCTGCTCGCGGGCGGGCTGGACGCGCTGAAGACCGCGGCGATCACGACGGCGCTCCCGTTCAGCGTCGTGATGGTGCTGATGTGCTGGTCGACGGTGATCGCCTTCACGCGGGAGCGTCGGGCGTACGCGCGGGCGGAGCGTCGGGCGTTGATGGCAGACCTCGCAGACTTCTACCAGCAGGAGGTCGTCGAATCCGCGGAGCGCGCGCCGAAGACCGGCCCGATCCAGAAGCTCGCGCGCCGCATGCGGCACTGAGGCGGGGGGGG